>CAVGEF010000034.1:0-1293 GCA_963628205.1 Bacteroidaceae bacterium | reverse complement strand
ATGCTCTTTGGATTTGCAAGGAAAACAAATTGCACACCGTCTTCTTTTGCAAGTAAGAATTCTTCGTGGTCTGCCGGCATTTCTTTCTCAGTTCTTCTGTAAACAACAGTAACATTCTCAACGCCCTGTGTTCTCTTTGCAGCTCTTGCGCTATCCATTGCTGTGTTTCCACCGCCGGTTACAACAACATTCTTGCCTAAAACATCCAATGCTTTATCATTTTTGAAAGCTTCAAGGAATTTCAAAGCCCCAATTGTTGCCTTTTTATCTCCGTCTACGGCAATTTTGTTGTCTTTCTCGCTTCCTACAGCATAATAAATGAACTCATAGCCGGCATCTTTAAGAGCCTTGACTGTTACATCTTCAAGTTTTATGCCATAGTTGAACTTAACTCCATGCGCTGCAACAAAATCAATGTCTGCCTGAACAGCTTTTGGATCAATTCTGAATGTTGGAATAATATTTGCAACAACACCGCCGGCATTTTGTTCTCTCTCAAAAATTGTTGTATCAAAACCGGAACGTGCAAGGAAATATGCAGCAGAAAGACCGGCCGGACCTGCTCCTACAACAGCAGCCTTGACATCTGCAGGAGCTCCCGGATCTTGCCAATGCTTTTGCAAATATTCTTTGCTTCCCTGCTCTACAGCAATCTTTTTCATGTCTCTGATTCTTACAGCACCTTCATAATCCATTCTTGCGCAATGGAACTGACACTGATGGTCACAAATATTGCACGTAATATTGGGAAGTGCGTTTTCTTGGTAGATTACCTCAAGGGCATCGGCATAACGGCCTTCGCCTACAAGACCAATGTAATCCGGAATGTTTTGGTGAATAGGACATGCCATCATACAAGGTGAAACATAACAATTGAAAAGAGGCAGTGCATCGTCAACTTTGGCTTTGTTATCACCCCTGAAGGCTTTTTGAGAATATTCAGCGCCACGTGCCTTATTACTCAGTTCAAGCACGGCTTTTGCATCAATATCTTTCTTATTCCAACTCTTGCTTTCTTTTTCAAGAAGCTCTGCCATTCTTGCCATTCTTACATATCCACCCGGCTTAAGCATGTCAGTTGCAAGAGTAATTGGCCTGATTCCGGTGTCAAAAATATCTTTTACGGAGAAAATCGTACAACCACCGGAATACGAAACAGGAAGAGAGCCGTCAAATTCTTCACTAAGCTTGGCTGCAACACGTGTTGAAATTGGAAGAAGCGCTCTACCGGACATATATCTTTCATCTCCCGGAAGAACCTTGCCATCATTAACATTACCCAAAGTATTGGTA
>CAVGEF010000033.1:6210-8044 GCA_963628205.1 Bacteroidaceae bacterium | reverse complement strand
CAGTGAGAAAGGGGATGTCTCTGAAAAAGAAACATCTTATTTCACTGTGAATTACGTGTCTTTGGAGTCTTCAAGTTTTGAGAATATTTTTGGTAAAGACTTCAGCGTGCTTGATATTGAAGATGCTGTTGTAAATGAAAATCTTTTTGTAATGCAACTTTTGTGCAGTTTGGCGAATGCAGACATGTTGGTGATTCCGGTAACTGCAAATTTTGAAGACTTGTTTTATATGAAAATATATGTTTATTTGCAAGATGAAAATTCTATTTACTTATGCCATGAAAGTCTTTCCAAAACAAATGATATTAGTCCTAATGCTTATACTTCTCTTGCAACATATTTTTTTGACAGTTCTGTGTGCTATGTGACTTTTGAAAACTTACCGCAGGATACCAATATTTTAATAGATGATAAGCCTTTAACTTTGATAGATGATTCTGCTGTTGTTACAGCCAAAAACCATACTGTTAATATTTCAAAAGACGGGTATGAAACCCGGGAGTTTGAAATTTCTTTTCCTGAAAATTCTTCATACTCTGTAGATTGTACTTTAGAAAAAACTCAATATCAAAAAATTCTTGTCAATTCAAATCCAAGTTCTAATGTATATCTTGACGGAAAGCTTGTAGGAAGTACGCCTTTGCAACTTGAGGAATATACATTACCGTTAATGCTACGTTTTGATGCCAACGGATATGCACAAAAAAATATTAGTCTGTCAAAAGAAAGAGAAAGCATTTTGGTAGAACTTAAACCTCTTTGGATGCAAGACTCTCAGTTGTACACAAGCGCAAAAAATGATTTTTATAATTCTTTTGCTGCAAGTTTAATTATTTTTGGACTAAAGATTGTAGCCAATTCTCTTTCCAGTGGAGAAAACAGCACTTTCTTTCAAATAAGCAGTGTTGTTTTGGATGGAGCTTTAGTATTTTCTTTGACACAACTTGCTTCAAATCTTATAGAATACTACAGATGTTCTGAATACATCTCACCATAAATCTCACTTTTAGGGAGTAGAGAGGTTATATATGTTCAAATTTGCACAAAAACTGAAAAACTTATTTGGATTTGATAAAACTTTAGATTCTAAATTCTTTGAAGATTTGGAAGATTTACTGATTGAAGGCGATTTTGGCGCTAAAAACTCAATGCTAATCAGCGATGAAGTAAAAGACAGGAAACCAAAAACTCAGGAAGAATTTCTTGGAATTGTAAAAGAATTACTTCAAGACAAAGTTTCAGGTACCAATTTAGTACCTGAGAAAGGAAAACTTAATGTATATCTTATACTTGGTGTAAACGGTGTAGGTAAAACAACTTCTATTGCAAAACTTGCTTCATATTACGGCAAGCAGGGCTATAAAGTCGTCATGGCGGCAGCTGACACATTTAGAGCAGCAGCTATAGACCAATTGGATCTTCATGCTCAAAGAACAGGCACAAGAATTGTGAGACAAGAGAACGGTAGCGACCCGGGAGCTGTTGTTTATGATGCAATATCAAGTGCTTTGGCCAAAGGAGATGACTTGATTTTATGCGATACAGCCGGAAGAATGCACAATAAAGAGAACCTTGTAAAAGAGCTTCAAAAAATAGATAAGATTATCAAAAACAGAGTTGAGCCGGGCTGTTATAAGAAAATACTGGTTGTAGATGCAACAACAGGTCAAAATTCAATAAGCCAGGCAAGAATTTTCAATGAGGCCGTAGGACTTGATGCTTTAATTCTTACCAAATACGACTCTGCTGCCAAAGCCGGAGCTCTTGTTCAAATTGGCATTCCAATTGCATTTGTGGGAACAGGGGAGCATTACGAAGACATTCATGTATTCGA
>CAVGEF010000033.1:3853-6200 GCA_963628205.1 Bacteroidaceae bacterium | reverse complement strand
ATTAGATAAACAATGAAAAATAAAGTCTCTTTTTTCATATTACTTTTTTTGTTTTTTACTTGTTTTCTTTGTTTTGCAACTTCTCCAAATCAAAAGTCCGGTGAAAATGACGGGCACAGTGTCGTAAAAAAAGAATATTTGCAAGAGACTTTAATCTTAGAGTATGATGAAAATGGTTATCTTGTTTGTGAGACAGTTCTTGCCAATGACGCAGAGCAAAAAACCACATATCAATACATAGATGGAAAACTTGTCATGTGTGTAACAATAAATTCCAATACTCAAAAAAACAACATAGTTTTCTTTTTGCGAAGTCCCAATACAAATGAACTTGTTGCTGTGCAAAAAAATGAAGAGATGACATATGTTGATGATTCTTTTGTTGCTCAAAATGACATCATAATAAATACAAGTTTTGTATATGAAACTCTTGAAAGTGGAAATACTGTTGTAACACAAAGTGATGTAAAGTATGAATATTCCAATGACGGGATTTTGATTCGAAAAACAAGCCAAAATGAAACTGTTGAGTATTTTTATGAAGATGGAGTTCTTTTTGCTTCAAAAACTGTTTTCAATGACTTAAGTTATAACATTGAGCAATATGACAACGGGAGCGTAGTGCTAGTGCAGGAATATGACAAAAACGGAGTTTTGAAAGTCTCAATCATTTACAACTTGTCAAATGAAGGAATGGTAAAAACAATGTATGATAACGGAAGGCCTGTTGCTGATATTTATTACAAAGAAGACAATAAACGCATTGATAGAATAGAGTATCTTTAGAATTTTCGTGATGGATTTGGTGGTTTGAGATGTTCATAGTCAAGACAGCATTAAAATACGCTTTCTCAAAAGGTAAAGGACAAAGAACATCAAGTATTGTCATAATCATAGGTATTGCATTAGGTCTTGCAGCATTGATAATTATTTCATCTATCATGAACGGACTTCAAACTGCTCAACTGGATAGCTTGAGAAATCTTGAGTCTTTTGATGTCATAATTGAGGGCGAAAACTTAGATTTTGATACAATATCATCGTTAGAGGACATTGATTTTGCTTTTGAATATATAGAAACATATGCTCTTATTGTTGATAAAACCAGTGGAAAGAGCGCAAGCACAAGAGTCAGAGCATATAGTAATAATGCATTTGAAAGCACTCGTATGTCACAAAGTTTACATTTTATAGTTGCAAACGTTCCATACTGTGAAGAAAATTCAAATTCGCAAAATGGTATTACAATCTCTTACAGTATGCTTAAAGCTCTTTCTTTAAGCCTTGAAGATAATGTTGACCTAACATTTTTGAAACCGGGAAGAAGTGCAGCTGTTGTCCCTTATTCTGTTTCCATGCCTGTGAATGCTGTTTATACTTCTTCAATGACTGAATTCAGTTCAAGTACAGCTTTTGTTTCATTTGATTGGCTTCGCTCAATTATGGGGGAGAACAGTATTAAAATTGGTATCTACAGCGAAAAATCCAATGCTGTTGCAAGCTCTCTTTCATCATTGTTTCCCAATGCAAAAGTGACAACATGGAAAGAGTATAACAGGGCATTGTATTCTGCTTTAATGTTGGAAAAAGCTTTAATGTACGTATTTCTTGCTTTTATGTTCTTGATAATTTGTGTCAATCTTAAAAACAGTACCCGTCGTCTTATACAAAACAGGCGTCAGGAAGGAGCAATGCTTAGAGCTTTGGGGTGTACCAAAAATAAAGTTAATTTCATCTTTATTGTGCAAGGTCTGTTGATATGTGTCATGGGTGAAGTTTTGGGGATATCTTTAGGACTGGTTGCTACAAACAATATGCAAATTATTCTTGATTTTGCTGATTCTTGTGTAAGGTTCTTTACCGCAAGTATGACAGTTTTGGGCCTTTTACAATTTCAAACTGTTGTTTTTACTTGGGAAATAGTTTTTTCATGTCTTTTTGTTTTTGTACTTGCATTTGTTTTTATTCTTATTGGTTGCAAAAAGACTTTCAAACATGAAATTATGGAGGTAATACTCAATGCAACATACCAGTGATACTTGTATGCAAAATTGCATACAGGAAAAAAATCCTATTGATTTAATTGATATAACAAAAAGATTTAAGATGTCTCAGGATGGAAAAGGAGAGCTTACTGTGCTTGATGGCATAACACTTAGTATTTGCAAAAGTGAGTCTACAGCTGTTATTGGAAAAAGCGGGTCAGGTAAAAGTACTCTCTTACATATTACAGGAGGTCTTGATAGCCCTTCCGGCGGAAAAGTATTTTGCAACGGTGTCGATTTTTCAACTTTAGATGACAAAAAGAAATCTTCGCTTAGAAATTTACATATAGGTTTTATTTTTC
>CAVGEF010000033.1:0-3843 GCA_963628205.1 Bacteroidaceae bacterium | reverse complement strand
GTATTAAAGACTGTAAAGATAGGGCAATGGAACTTCTTGAAAAGCTTGGCTTACAGGATAGACTTTCACATTTTCCAAGTCAGTTATCAGGCGGTGAAAAACAACGGGTTGCAATTTGCAGAGCTCTTATGAATGAACCTGATGTAATACTTGCAGATGAGCCTACAGGCTCCCTTGATGAAGAAAACGCACAAGAGGTTGAAAATCTTCTTTTGGATTTGGTTCGTCAGGAGGGTAGAAGCCTTTTACTTGTAACACACAATAATGATTTTGCTTTCAAATGCGATAACGTTTATTTGCTTAAAAATCACATACTGAGCAAAGAAAAAAGCACAAGTTTTACCGGAGATAATACATGAATTCTTTTGTAAAGTTATGGAGTTTGCGACGTGTAGTTAAAAAAGGGCATCTCGTTGGCTGTCTTATTTTGCTTGCGCTTGTTGTGGCTCCTCTTGTTTGTGCTTTAATATTTTCTCAAAGTATGATTTCCGGTATCACAAATAAATATATTTATTTATCAGACGGTCATATACAAATTGCCGGGACTTTTGCTGATGAGATTAATACAAATTTCAATACAAACTTCAATACAAACTCTTCAAGTATTTTTAGCATGGACTCTGTTACAGCTGGTTATGCTTTAGTTTATTCATCAAGCTCTACGACTTCTCTTATGGTAAAAGGTATCACCGGTGAGTATTTTAATGAAAAACGATTGTCCCAAATTATTTTTGAAACTCAAAACTTGGAAGAATCCAACTTGCAGGGCATTGCATTAAGTCGTGCAACAGCACAAACTCTTAGCGTATCAATAGGGGACAGAGTTGCTCTAATGATAGTTCCTGATGACAGTTCAAAAGCTCCAAGGCCGGTTCTTGTGAGAGTTGAGGCTATATTTCACAGCGGATATGACCAATTAGACAAATTGCTTTCATTTATTGATATTGATTATGCAAAAACATTGTTTACTTCACAAAGCTCGACGTCTGTTGAAGTTCTTGTTTTGGATACTTACATGGAAAAGTTAAACTCAATAAAAGAAAGCATACTTTTAGCTAATCCAAATATTGCATCTTCACAGCTTACAACATGGAACGAGCATAATGTTGCTGTTTATAATAATTTTGTTACAAGTAAACAAATGATTTTAATAATTTTGTCAATAGTTATCGTTGTGGCTTCTTTTTATACTGCTTCTGTCGCTCAGCAAATGATTCAGGATGATATGAAAAACATTTCCATATCAAAACTGATTGGAATGTCAGATTTCATGGTAAGAAAATCGGCATTTTTAAGTGTTTTGTTTGTTACAATAAGCGGGATTATTTGCGGTATAAGTCTTGGGATAATAATAGGTTATGCCATAGGACCTTTGTTGAGCTCTCTTTCGCAAATGGGTCTTCCTAGTCTTTCTTTTTACCTTCTTGACTTTACAGTGACAATTCCTTGGCCCTCCATATTGCTCATATCTTTGTTTTTGCTCATTTTATCTTCACTAGCTGTTTGGTTTGCTCTTGGAAAGACGCGACGTATAACACCAATGCGCCTTTTCAACTCTCTATAAAACTGGTAATATTTGTGCCATGAGTTTGGAAGTTTTCGTACTTGGAACCAGTGGAATGCAACCATTGCCGGGCAGGTTTTTGACATCGGCCATGGTAAGAAGAAATGGCGAACTTTTTCTCTTTGATTGCGGAGAAGGGACACAGGTCTCTCTTAAGATGCTTAATCTTCACTGGAAACGCATTAACAGAATTTTTATAAGCCACATGCATGCTGACCACGTAACAGGACTTCCAGGTCTTCTTATGTTGTCTTCCCAGGTAGATAGAACAGAACCTCTTTATATCTACGGTCCGGACGTTCTCAAAGAATACATAGATGCCAACAGACGCATTCTTGATATGTATATTAATTACGAAATCAAATTTGTTTCCGTAAAACCCGGTATTATTCTTGAAACAGAAGAGTTTACAGTAGAAGCTCTTCCTTTACTTCATACAAAACCATGTTTTGGCTACATTTTGACAGAAAAGGACAGACCCGGTGCGTTTAATGTTGAAAATGCAAAAGCTCTTGGTGTGCCCTGTGGCCCAATGTGGGGCATGTTGCAAAAAGGGCTTTCTGTTGAACTTGAAGACGGAAGAGAAATTTTTCCGTATCAGGTGTTAGGTCAACCTCGTAAAGGTGTGCGTTTTTCGTATATCACAGACACTATGTATTTAAGCTATATTGCAGAACATGTTAAAAGTTCTGATTTACTTCTCTGTGAAGGAATGTTTTCGCGCGACTTATCACAAGATGCATATGAAAAGAAGCACATGACAAGTTCTCAGGCAGCAACAATTGCACTGAATGCGAATGTAAAGAAACTGGGACTTATTCATTACAGCCCAAGATATACAGACAGGGAATTGGCTCTTCTTAAAACTGAGGCCTGCGAAATTTTTGAGAACACTGTTCTGTGCAAAGACCGATGCTCTTTTGAACTCTCAAACCAAGATTAAAAATATTGCTTAAAGCTAAGATGTATGAAGGCAGTTTTGCAAAAACCTCTAAAAATTCATAAAAAAACTCACGATGCTATTAACACCGTGAGTTTAACCTATTTTCTTAATCTAAAAAGATTACTCAAGTCGTAGAAGTAACAGGTTTCCAGTGAGCATATAAAGTTATGTTTTGTGTTACGCGGTTTGTATCCTGGTATTGGGCTCCACCGTTAGCCTGATCAAACCATCCAACAAACGTATAACCTGCTTTTGTTGGCGTTTTTCCTTGTAACTCTAACGCTTGGATAAATTCTGAAAATACTTCATTATACGACCCGCTAGCAGTTGTTGTACTATCCTCACCAAATAGACCGGTATTTGCATTGAAAGTTATTGTAACATTTTCCTTCTGTGTCCAATTAGCTACAAGGGAAATATTATCTACAACTGGGGTACTAGCGAAAACATAATCTTGATAAGACTCGCCGTTCTTAATTTGCCATGCCTTGAATTCATAACCAACTCTTATAAGTCTAGGATCTGTTGAGTCAATTTCAGCTACAAAATCACCGTATTTTACACTTTTTGAGTCAATTTTTGATGTTTTAATGATTTCTCCTGAGTCCGCATCTTTATCAAGGTAGAATGTTACAGTAGCTTTTGCACCTTCACCTTCGTCCTCTGTATCACTACAGTAGACATTAATTGGGGTTTTAACCCAAGCGTCACCCTTAGCCACGTTATTATTCCAATCGTCTTCAGTTCCACCATACCAGATAACCTTTAAGCTGCTGCTGCCATTCTCATTAGCGAAAGCATTGTCTCCAATCGTTTCTATGCTCTGTGGCAGGTATACTGTTTTAAGAACAGTATACTTTTGAAATCCGTTTTCACTAATTTCTGTTACTCTTACATCCTCATACAGTCCCGGAATGGCCAATGTTTCTACATTTTCCGGAGGGTTGCCGTCTGAGTCGCAGACTCCTTTTACTGATTTAGTTCCATAATGATCGCCACCTGTTGAAATTGTCTCATAGGCTAATAAAGCTGTAGTTGCTGCCGGTGAAGCACTTCCCCAATAAGAATAGAATTTTGTATCTTCTTTTACAGTATAGGGGAATGTGACTTTATCTTCATCTGATAAAGCATATCTATCTTCTCCTGGTTTTGTTGACCAGGTAATGAAAATACGATCACTTTTAATTGGGTCAGTAGGATTTGAAATCGTTTCTCCTATTTTAACAGTTATGGTCTCATACTGCTTTACACCATAACCATCATAATAGAATGTAACTGTGCACTCTGTTGGCACGATTGAGTTATCATCGCACGCAACAAAAAGTGTTGCGATTGA
>CAVGEF010000032.1:17837-24011 GCA_963628205.1 Bacteroidaceae bacterium | reverse complement strand
ACCATGGCAAAGCATGCCAGACAAACAAAAAGGCCAAACAAAATTTTCTTCGTCATTCCCTTCCTCCTATAACTTAGGACTTATGAAGTAGCTTTCAAAGTTGTTTTTAAGAGGTACCTCTTAGCATTTTCTGAAAGCCACAGTGTATAACAGTTTTTCAGTTAATTTTCTACTGTAAATGAATTTTTGTAAACACAAAAAACACTTGCAACATTTCCCAACGCATTCCAAACAATTATATGTCAGAAAAGTAACAAGCTTCTTAATACAAGTTTCTTAATACATGTTTCGTAATCAAGAGCCATAAAGGCCAATCCAAGCCCTAATGTAAATTTACAAGAACCTCACTTAATGGAATAAAACAAATTCCAAGCAACAATGCAATAATTGTCATATTCCTTGACCCATACTTTCTTGAGGCAGGCCACAGTTCATCAAAAGAAATAAAAATCAAAATACCGGACACTACAGCTAAGAGTGCACACATAACATTACCAGTCTCAGTTCCGCTTAAAAACAGGATGCCGGCTAATGCGCCAAGAGGCTGAGAAAGGCCAACCAAAGCAGCTTTTATAACAGCACTCTTCAGGCTTTCTCCTGCAGACATAACAGACACAGCCAATGTTGCACCAATTGGTATATTATGGATAGCAATACCAAGAGCCATACTAATGCCAAGATGCAAATCTTGCCGGGCTGTAACACCTGTAGCAATACCCTCAATGATATTGTGCAATACCAGTGCCAATACCATGCCCTTTGAAAGAGCATGACTGTGGGAACACTCACACTCATTTATATAATGGCCGGGCTCTTCTTCATCATCATGATGATGTGGAAACATTAAGTCTAAAACTAAAGAAAGAAATGCTCCAAGAGCCATGAAAACAAGGCTGTAAATTGTGCCCAAAGTCTCAAAAGACGACGGAAGCATTTCTCCTAATGCCAACATGAGCATAATGCCTGTTGCAAAAGCCAAAGAAAATGCCTGAAAATTTTTATTTTTAACTTTGCCGGCAAAAAAAGCACCAATTACAGTTGAAAGACCGGCAATTAACGTTACAATAACAGAAACCAAATCATAGCCCCCTTAAGATTTTGCAAAACCGTACACAAACGTTTTACAAAAACATCAATCAAGTGGCAAGTCTCTTTTTATAAATCAAACATAACACAAGAGCCGCAACCGGGAAAACCATATATGAAGAGAACAACACTTTATAACCAAAACCATCAATAATAAAACCTCCCATAAGAGAGCCAATCATCTCAGGAAGATTTGTTGCAATAGCCCAATAAAAGCTCATACCTAAAGAATAATGGCTTTTATCAACATTTTGGGCTATGAATTTTGAAGCTCCAATGTGTAAAGCTCCAAACGTACAGGAATGTAAAAGCTGAGCCACAACAAAATCAGGCACTGTTGGAATAAATATATAAATCATAAAACGCACAATCATTCCAACAGCAGACAGCACTATAAACGAGTATGCTTTAGCTTTACCCTTTTGCAAAAGCCTGCCCCCTGCAACTATCATTACAAATTCAGACGCAGCCCCAAGAGCAATAAAAAGCGTAAAACTGCCGGACAAATGAAGTTCCTCTGTCATATATGAAGAAAGAAGCTTGTCTATAACAGATTCACCCACTCTTGTAAGCGCAATAATAAACATCATGAGATAAAACTTTGAACTGAAACAAGATGAAGAAAAACTTTTTCCTCCAAATACTTCATCCTGTGCACGTGGCACATCTTTTGGAGCAAACAGCACAACAAGACTGAATACAACAAGAGAAATTGTCATGCACAAAACAATTGAATTATTGTCAGTCTCTTTTGGAAAACCTGTGATTGCAAACAAAACCAAACATACAAGATAACCCAATGTACCCATGGCCCTCACAATTCCATACTTGGACGAATCGCCATTGAGAACTCTGTTTTCATACCCGTCATTCATTGGATTAAGAGACCAAAAGAAAGCCGATGCCAAAAAGAAACTCACGACAGTTACAAAAACCGATTCACTTAATACAGCAGGTATAAAAGTTATTGCTGTTCCTAATGCAAGAGAAATGAAAAGAGTTCTTGTTTTACGTGTTTTGTCTGACACATTGCCAAATAAGATTGGGAAAAATATTGAAGCCACTTGTCCTATTGCAACAATTACGCCCACAAGAGAATGAGAATAACCTTTATTTCTTAAAAACAACTGCGTATAAGGAGCAATAACACTTACAGCAGATTGCAGTGAAAAATTAAGTAGCACTAACCTGAACATGGCGCAATTATCCATTTTTGAGGCAAATTGAACAAGAGAAAGACAGCCCTTTAGAAGTGGAATTTTAGCCTTAAGCTACCTGATTGCAAGCTCTGTTTCCGTATCAAAAAACTTAGCTTTCTCCATATTGGGAATAAGAGAAATACTCTCGTCTACTTTAACAACAGAGGAGGCATCTATCTTACCTGTGATTTGATTTTTTGATGTTGAAACAAAAACATGAGTCTCTGAGCCCAGTGGCTCCACTACTGAGACAGTGCCATTTATAGTAGAACCGTCCGCCGGATGAGCTGAGAATGTTACGTCCTCCGGTCTTATGCCAAATGTAACAGTTTTGCCAACATACGGTTTTAATAACGAGGCTTGTTGCGGTGTTACTTTCAAACTGAAATCACCTTCATGAATATAGATATCATCTTTATCTTCCATAACATTGCATTCCATGAAATTCATTGGAGGTGAGCCAATGAACCCTGCAACAAATTTGTTTGCAGGGTTATTGTATAACTCAAGAGGACCTCCTATTTGCTGAATAACTCCAAGTTTCATGACTACAATTTTATCGGCCATAGTCAGAGCTTCAACCTGGTCATGGGTAACATATATCATTGTGGCTTGAAGCCTGTTGTGAAGACTGGAGATTTCAGCTCTCATTTGGACACGAAGTTTGGCATCCAAGTTTGAAAGAGGTTCATCAAAAAGGAATACTTTTGGTTTTCTTACAATGGCACGGCCTACAGCAACACGCTGTCTTTCTCCTCCGGAAAGTGCTTTTGGTTTCCTGTCAAGAAATTTTTCTATGCCAAGAATTTTTGCAGCCTCATGCACACGCCTGTCAATTTCTTCTTTTGGAAACTTACGGATTTTAAGGCCAAAAGCCATGTTGTCATAGACTGTCATGTGGGGATAAAGTGCATAGTTCTGGAAAACCATTGCAATGTCGCGGTCCTTTGGAGGAACATCATTTACAAGATTTCCGTCAATATAAAGCTCTCCGCTTGAAATATCCTCTAAACCGGCAATCATGCGAAGTGTTGTGGATTTTCCACAGCCTGACGGGCCTACAAGTACAACAAATTCCCTGTCTTTTACTTCAATATTTGCATTATTTACAGCCTGAACTCCCCCGTCGTAAACCTTGCAGATATCTTTTAATAATACTTCTGCCATTGCCCCCTCCAATGTTTAGAAAATTGTTTAGAAAACTACAGGATTTATTATAACCCCATTGTGAACTCTTTTGGTAGCATAAATATTAAGCATGTTGTTTGATAGAAATACAAAGAGGGACTTCCAAGCGAAAGCCCCTCTTCTTTTAAGAGTTTTTCAAAACTTCTTGATAAAACTTAATTGCCGTTTTTGGCTTCGTAATCTTTTAAGAAGTCAACAAGAGCAACAACACCTTCTTTTGGCATTGCATTGTAAATAGAAGCTCTGAGGCCTCCAACAGACTTATGTCCCTTCAAGTTGTCATAACCGGCTGCCTTTGTTGCTGCAACAACTGCTGCATCAAGCTCTGCGCTTTCTGTTACAAAAGGAATATTCATAAGTGAGCGGTCTTTCTTTTCTACTGTACCTTTGAACATTTTTGAAGAATCAAGGAAGTCATAGAATACTTTTGCTTTGTCTTCGTTAATCTTTGCCATAGCTTCAAGACCTCCAAGGCTCTTGAGATACTTAAAGACTTTACCACAACAATAAATTGCCCAACAGTTTGGAGTATTGTACATACTGCCGTTATCTGCATGAGTTTTGTACTGCAAATAAATTGGGAGATTTTCAAGATCATCTCTGATTAAATCTTCACGGATGATTACAACAACCATTCCTGCAGGACCAACGTTCTTTTGAACACCGGCATAAATAAGACCGTAGTCAGAAACATTGCAAGGTCTTGAAAGGAACATTGAAGACTGGTCAGAAACCAATATGTGGCCTTTTGTATTTGGAAGTTTTTGCCATGTTACACCGTGAATTGTTTCATTTTCACAAATGTATACATAGTCTGTGTCTTCAGGGATGTCCAAATTGGAGCAATCAGGAATATAAGTATAATTCTTATCTTTTGAGGAAGCTGCAACTATGACTTCTCCAACTTTCTTGGCTTCTGCAATTGCTTTCTTTGACCAAGCACCTGTTTCAACATAAACAGCTTTGCCGTTTTTCATAAGATTCATTGGAATCATTGAGAACTGTAAAGTTGCCCCGCCCTGAATGAACAAAACTTTATAATTGTCAGGAATGCCCATAAGGTCTCTTAAGTCTTTCTCTGCATCATCAATTATTTGCTGATACACTTTTGAGCGGTGGCTCATTTCCATGACACACATTCCGCTTCCTCGGTAGTTCATCATTTCATCACGAATCTCTTCCAAAACAGGCTCCGGCATCATTGCAGGACCGGCTGAGAAATTGAAAACACGTCCATATTTCATAAACAATCCTCCGTTATTGTTCTCTTTTTTATCCTTTTTACAAAAAAACTCACTTGTTTTCTCGTCCAAGCAAGCAATTCTAGCCTACTACACTATGCAACAGAATGCAACAAAATTTTGTGTGCTCAAGAGCTATACTCTATAAGGCCAATTTCAATGGGTTATACTCTTGGATGGTTAGTATGCAGTCTTTTAATGCTGTTCTTCTATAAGCATATATTCACAAATGAAAAACCGGCAGTTCTTGAAAACAAAGGAAAGTGAGAATCTTAAGAGGTTTTTGCAAAAAACTCTTGAGAAAGACTAAAAACCTCACCAATAAAATCATTCTCTGGAAGGTTCAGAGACAACGCTGTCCTGGTCTCCATACACAGACATATACGACGAGCCACCGCCGTAGCCATTTGTGAATACACACAAAATGTACACTTGGCTACTTGTTGGAATATCTACAGTCAAAGTCGCATCTGTACCCTTTGTGACACCATCAACTTCCCAATAAGTTACCGTTGACGGGTAGTCTTCATTGTCATCTACAAAAGTAAACGTCCAAGTAGTACCTTCCTTTGTACCTGTAAAGTGACCTAATGGCTCAATATCACTTGGCGTTGGCTCAAAACCACCAGAGCCGGTGTCATCATCAGAATCTTCATATTTTCCACATATACAATAATGAAGTCCGTCAGAATCTTCGTACTCATAATTGTGAGGCTCTTTTGATGCCCCTGATGTGTCATAATAATCGCAAATAGTGCATTTTGGCCAATGATAACTGTTATTATAAGCATATGAGTCAACAGTATGAGATGCAATTGTAGTTTGAACAACTTGATGACACACTGTACATTCTTTCCAGTGCTGGGAAGTATTGGCTTCCCAAGAATCAGGGAGAGTATGGTTTCCTGTTTTTGGAATAACAACGGAATCTTTATCAATAATCACAGTGCAATCTGCATCTGAAAAATAAAGCCCGCAAAGTTTACATTCATAATGCTCAAGATAACCGTCTTCTCCACAAGTAGCATCTTTTGCTTCATAATGGACTGAATTTCCTTCAACAAGTTTGTGAGCAGGAACATCGTCAAGAGGATTTTCTAAATCATCACTTGAAAATACTTTGTTACATCTAAGGCATAGGTAATATTTAGAGCCCTGAGTTTCAGATGTTTCATCAAAACATACATAAGAGACAAAGACATGACCCACGTCTTTTAGCGTAAATGTGAGTTCTGACTTATTGTTTTCAAGTACATAGTACTCTGCATCATATTCTTTACTGTATATTGCACTGCAAACTTCTACATAAGAGCCATCCGGTTTTTGTTTATCACAATAACCGTAAACAGTGATTTCATAATTTCCTCTTTGAATAGTCGCATAATCTTTTGTTGGAACTGTAATGTCAACTAAACTCGTAGGGTTTTCATATTTTATTGAAAAATATGGCTCTGTCATAC
>CAVGEF010000032.1:9464-17827 GCA_963628205.1 Bacteroidaceae bacterium | reverse complement strand
TGTCATACTCTCTGAAGGCTTGTAAAAACAAATCTCGTAATAAGTTATTGTCTCTTGCACACTGGAATCCTGCACAAGAGTAAGAGTAAGACCGCCTTTATCCAAGTAAACTTCTTCTTCATAAAGGTCTTTGGCAAAAACTTCCTGGATTGCAGTACTGCCGTCAAAAGAAGCTTCACATGAAATAAACAAAAAGAGAATACCTAAGAGCGTTAATATAAGTATGCTAAAAATGGAAAATCTCTTACCTCGTACCACGTAAAGCCTCAATCAACCACATTCTTGAAAGAATAAGCTACTCCAATTTTGACAGGCAATGTCAAATAGAAAGTAGTTCCTAGTGTCAACTGGTCCTGATCATTGAAGTTGGGCTCTATGGCAACTGACGTATCTACGTCTGTCCAAAGAACAAAATTGTCTGTCAAAGAATATCTTGCACTAAGCCCAAGTCTTACAGAAAGTCCAAAACATCCTGTTTCTTGAAACAAACAAAGAGACGGACCAATTCCGCTTTCAAGCCAAAGCTGGAAACCGTTATATCGTTTTGCTCTATACAAAAGTCTTGTGTACGACAGCTCCAAAGTAGTTACTGTGTATGGGTCGTTTTTGTGTGTTGGAGTATATGTAAATCTCACATTAAAGCCAAACCCGTTGCCCTCTTTTGTCTCATAGGAAGCTCCAAATTCACCACTAAATGAAATCTTAAGATCGTCTTTCGTAAGCTGTCTTGGTGTTTTGTATTTTACAGTCCCCTTTTGAGGCGTAAAGAATGCAACAAAATATGGCCACGATGCATAAGCGCCTGCCTTTATCACCCAACCTTCTCTATCCATATTGGCTTCGTCATATTTATGCTTGGGGTCTTCTGTTGTATAACGGGTCGTCCATTTTTTACCGTCAACGGAACCTTTAAGTTGGAAAACGATATCGCTTAAAGTCATTCCATTGGGCAAAGAAAATACAACAGCTGTAACATTTTTGTCTACGACATGCCACGGCTCGTCATTCAAGCGAAACTTGTACCAATTGTATGTGCCTTCACTGTCAATTTCTTTCCATGAAAAACCTATGACATTTTCTGTCACATTTTTCAGTGTCAATGGTACGTTTTCTTGTCCTTCCTGAACGAAAATATAATCTTCAACGGAAACATCCAAAGGCTCTGTGGCAAATAGCAGAGAAGGCATAAAAAACAACACTAGCAAAGCACAAAATACAGTCTTTGTTTTGACAGCCACAGCATCCTCCAAAGTAAGCGTAATCTTGGCTTTCATTCCCATTAAGCCCCAATAGGAGCGGGGCAATTCATAAATAGAGATTAATACTCACTACAAATATTGTCAATTACAGACTTTCTTTGTAATTACAGCCTTCTTACAGCCAAATTACGTATAAAGTGCTCAAAAAACGGCGGAGAGGGACAACCTCTTGAACTGCGGTGTTCAAGGGGACTCCCAGTTAAGTTGCAGATTCTGTTCCCTAAAACCAACAGGCGGGAGCAATGCACCGCTTCTATGCCGGAATCCGTCTAATAAGTTTGAGCAAGAGAATTTCGTCCCGTCTCCGCATGGGGACATGTTATCATACAAAAAACGGTGTTGAAAGAGGTTTCTTAAAAACTCCACATGCTAAACCATGCTAAACCATGGACGCTACATCAAGTGCAATTTGAGCCAGCCTGTCATTCATTGAACGGTTGCGCTTTCCCATGGAGCCGGCGCTCCATGAGGTGCCATCAAGCAAGTCTTCAGGAAAAAGCATTTGATAGCACTCTGCACCTCTGTACTGAGACACTGCCATAGTGGCAGCACATTCCATTTCAACGGCAAGGCACCCCTGCTCTTTCATGAGCCCAATAGCAGACGGTGTCTCTCTGTAGAAAGCATCACAGGTCCACACTTTTCCGCAAATATGAGGAACAAGAAGAGAGTCCAAAAGGGCATGAGTCTGTATTGCACTGTTTACTTTTATCCATGGAGAGTCGTGCGGTGCGTAGTGCCAGCTTGTCCCTTCGTCTCTGTATGCATAAGTTGGAACAATGATGTTACCATGCGTACTTGGAGAAAGCGAGCCACAAGAGCCAATGCACACAAAGTTTTTTACTCCGCCAGCAAAGTATTCTTCAATAAAGCCGGCTGCCACAGGTGCGCCAATTGGAAGAAGAACGCAGGCTATTTCCCGGCTTTTATACGTAAAACTGTAAACGGGACAGTGAATACCGCATTTGAATGTTGAGAGCGTTGTACTCTTAATTTTGTCTTTCAAGGCATTAAACAGGCTAAAAGACCACATGATGATAGCATTTTTTGGCATATTATTACGCTCTCTTACAATTGAACAGGGCTTAAGGAGTTCCTCTTCATCAAAAAATGGCAACATATGCTCTCCAAACGAGTTTTGCAACTTCTTCTTTCATTTCTTTAATGCAACTTCCTCTTTAATTACCGGAAGAAAACCGGTATATTTACAGTATGACAGAAAAACTTAAGGATATTCAATTCATAAAACTCCCCGGAGACAGAAAGATTGGAGATACAGTTCTCAAAGGCAATACAGCTCTTCCCGTTTTGTTTCAAGAAGGGCAAAAACCGCAAGATATAGATTTCAACAGTATAGTTGCCGGTCTTATAAAAGTAGTTGCATGGGATTCTGAAAACGAAAACATTGAATACTACAAGAATGTTCTCTTGGGAATGCAACCAAATGCCGTTAAAGAGCTAAATCTTGCATCTATATCAAAAAGCAAGCAAAAAGATTTTGATTTTGCCCTTGAACTCATGCTTGCAGTCAAGAACTTGTCAAATGCACCTGAAAGCTATGTCAATTTGGCTGTTCTTTATGCTCAAATGACAGTGAACTTTCACAACAAGCATGATGATGTAAAAGCTGACATGTATGATGATAAAATCATCCAAGTTCTCAACGAATGTATTGAAAAACATCCCAATTATGCGCCAGCCTACAGTGAAATATCGGCTTTTCACATGAGACATGGAGATATTGAAAATGCAAGAGATTTTCTTGCCATTTATGTAAAACTGGAGCATGATGCTAAAAAAAGAGAACAAGCTCAAAAATCACTGGACAATTTCAATAAAATACTAGACTCAAACAACAAGCTCTTGTATGTGTATGACAAAATGATGATGGGCTGTGCAGATGAAGCTTTGACTGCTATAGAAAAGCATATTGCACAAGGAAATAAATCTTGGGAAGCTTTCTTTTTACGAGGTTGGGCAAAACGCGTTCTTGAAGATTATGACGGTGCCCAAAAAGACCTGCTGGAAAGCCTTAGGCTGGACTCCAAGAATGCAGAAGTCTATAACGAGCTTTCAATTTGTGCAAAAGAACATGGAGATGTTGAACTTGCAAAAAACTATCTTCAAATTGCTTTGGATTTAGATGATGAAGATATGACGTACATCACAAATCTTGCTTTTTTACATCTCAATGACGAAGAATTTACAGAAAGCCGTGAGCTTTTGGAAAAAGCACGAACAATTGACCAAAATGACCCACATCTTAAATTTCTCATGCAGGAATACGAAGAAAAAACCGGTGATGTTATTGGAGACATAATAAGTGAAGAAATCTATACATACGAGCAGTTTGAGGAACTTCACAAAAAAGAACACGAAGAACATCACCACCATGAAGAAATTTGATTCATGAAGAGATTTGATTGCAATGAATAAAACATTAATATGTAAAACACAAGATGACATGGTAGAACTTGGCAAAATCATTGGCTCTCAATGCCATGAAAAAACGGTTATTTCTCTCAGAGGCAGCCTTGGTGCAGGAAAGACTGTTTTTGCACGTGGCGTTGCACGAAGCTTGGGCATTGAAGAAGCAATAGTAAGCCCTACTTTCACGCTTGTACAAGAATATGACGGTACATTGCCTCTTTATCACATGGACCTCTATAGAATAGAAACCGTAGAAGATTTTGAAATGATTGGAGGTGAAGACATGCTCTATTGCAACGGCGTGTGTCTAATAGAATGGAGCGAAGTAATAGACAGTCTTCTTCCAAAAGACACCGTGTTTATAAGCATTGCCGTGAATGCAGATCAAAGCAGAACTGTTACCATTCAAAGCACAAGGGAATTTTCTTTGTGCGACTGGACTGCCTCGCATGTGGCGGTAAAATGGCAATGCAATTGCATTGCATCCGGAGATAACCAATGACTGGAAATAATATGAATGTTCTTGTTTGTGACACATCTTCACAATCTCTTACAACGGGCCTCTTTACACCCTCTTTCAAAGAAGTTCGCACAGCACAGGGAAAAACCGTCCGGCACTCGGAACGCCTTATTCCAACAGTACTTGAACTGTGCAAAGATGCAAACATTGATACAAAAGACATAGACCTTCTTATTTGCACACGGGGTCCGGGCTCATTTACAGGACTTAGAATTGGAATGGCAGCATTCAAAGGTATGGCATTTGCATTGGACAAACCATTGGTATCGGTCTCAACCCTTGAAGCCTATGCCCGTTGCGCCGGCCCTTTTGAGGGTGTCGTTGTGCCGGTCATAGATGCAAAAAAACAGCGTTGGTACTTGAGTGCTTTTGAGAAAAACTTTCGTCTTATACCTGACTTGGACGGCACATGCAGTGATATTGAAAATGCACTTATATCTTACAAAAACATTCTTCTTGTTGGGCCTGATGCAAATGCGTTTGAAGAAGAATTAAAGTCTTTCTATGAAAGCAAAGATGCGACAACAAAAGACACAAAAGAGAAAACAAAGGTCAAAACTTGCAACAAGAAACACATTTTTGTAGACATACTGGCAAATGAGGCCATTGCAAGTTCAATTTACAAACTGGGATTGGAACAGTATGAAAAGATTGGTCCTGACGATATTGGGCAAGGTCCTGTTTACCTTAGAAAAAGTGATGCAGAGCTTGCATTAGAAGAAAAGAGGAATTTATGAGCCAAGTTAAAGAAGTAGATGTTTTGATAATTGGGGCAGGTCCTGCGGGGCTTGCCTGCGGACAGTACAGTGCAAGAGCCGGCAGGAATACTGTCATTCTTGAAGAATTGTCTACCGGCGGTCAAACCATGATAATTGATGAAATAGAAAACTACCCCGGACTTGGCAAAATTACAGGTTTTGAACTTGCAGAAAAATTTGAAACACAAGCGGCCTCTTTTGGTTGCCAAATCGTCTATGCAACTGTTTCAAAAATAAATATTCTTGAAAACAAAACATTCGAACTTGAAACAAGTGAAGGCCTCTTTCATTCCAAGGCTGTTGTGCTTGCAACCGGAACCAAACACAGGCTTTTGGGTGTTCCGGGAGAACAGGAGTTTACAGGCCACGGAGTAAGTTACTGCGCAACCTGTGATGGACCTTTCTTCAAAGATAAAAGCATTCTTGTTTGCGGAGGCGGAGACAGTGCCTGCCAGGAAGCAATGTATCTTGCAAAACTTTCACAAGATATAACAATATGCCACAGAAGAGATAAGTTCAGAGCACAGGCCTCCATTGCAAAAGCCATGCAGGAGACACAGGGCATAAAGGTAAAACTCAATACTACAATTGTGTCCATAAATGGAGAAAATAATAAAGTCAAATCTGTAACATTCAAAGATGTCCTGACAGGAGAAGAATATACAAAAGATTTTGACGGAGTTTTCATTTTTGTAGGAAGTCAGCCGCAAACACAGCTTGTACCATTTTGCAAAACAAATGAAACCGGCTTTGTTGTAACAGACAGCACTATGATGACGAGCGTCCCGGGACTGTTTGCCATAGGAGATGTACGCAATACACCTTTCAGGCAAATTGTTACAGCTGCCGCTGACGGGGCAATTGCAGCCCATTATGCAAGCGAGTACATAGACAAGCTATAAAGCATGTAGACAAGGTACAAAGCAATACAAATCAAAAAAGCAAAAAACAAGCCTAAAAAAACTGCCGGCAAAAACAAGCCTGCACAAACCTCAAAAAAACAATTTTTCCTACACTTTGGACGTTAAGTAGTGTATCATTGAGCCATGAACATTCTAATGGTAACAAGCGAGGCCGTTCCTTTTTCAAAATCAGGAGGACTGGCCGATGTCGTTGGTGCGCTTTCAGGCGTGCTTAATACAAAAGAAGGTTACTCTGCAAGAATTGTAGTACCCTCTTACAACACAACAGTTGAAGACTCAGGCTCTTTTGTGTGCACTTTAGAAGTACCAATGTTGGCACAAATTGAGAAAGTGGAAATACGAAGCAAAGAAGTAAACGGCACAACCTACTACTTTCTTTGCCACCCAATGTTCAACAGCCGCCGTGGAATATACGGAGACACCAGCTTTTCACCTTATACCAATAACCTTGAACGCTTCACCATTTTGTGCAAAGCATCAATTCTCCTGTGTGAAAAAATAGACTTCAAGCCCAATGTAATACATTGCCACGATTGGACAACGGGACTTGTCCCCTACCTTCTCAAACAAACCAACAACCCGTTCTTTATGGGAACAAAGACTGTTTTTACAATACATAATTTGGCATATCAGGGAACATTTTCGCGAATGGACTTTCTTCTTTCAAACTCAAAACCTACAAGCCAAATGTTCACAAATGGGCAAATCAATATGCTTAAAACAGGGCTTGTTTATGCAGACTTTATTACAACCGTAAGTCCCACATATGCAAAAGAAATCCAAACACAAGAACAGGGTTGCAATCTTGAAGATGTAATAATCAAAAGAAAAAAACATCTCAAAGGAATAATCAACGGCATAGACACCAATGAGTGGAACCCTCAAAAAGATACACTCATACCATATCATTTCAGTATTCAAAGAATGAATGGAAAATCAAAAATAAAATCTCAAGTTCAAGAGCAATTTGGTTTAGAGACCAAACCTAATGTTCCGCTCTTTGCAATGATAAGCCGTCTTGCATCCCAAAAAGGTTTTGACATACTGTTGGAAGCTCTTGATGAAATCTTAAATGAAATGAATTTGCAGTTTATCATTGTAGGAACCGGAGACAGTTCAATAGAAAAAGCATTGTTGGAAAAAGCAAAAGAACATTCCAATCTTTCAGTAAACATAATGTTTTCCAACAAAGCTGCTCACTTAATTGAAGCCGGAAGTGATTTCTTTCTCATGCCAAGCAGATACGAACCCTGCGGGTTGAACCAGTTATATTCATTACGTTATGGAACAATACCAATTGCACACAGGACAGGAGGTCTTGCAGACACAATAATTGATATTGACGAGTATCCTGACAAAGGCACAGGCCTGCTCTTTGATACACTGTCATCACAGGAAATAAAAAAACATGTAGCACGTGCTGTTGAGTTATATAATAGAAAAAACGGCAACGGATGTATGGAAAAAATCAAAAAACGTGCAATGGAGCAAGATTTTTCTTGGGATGCATCAGCAAAAGAGTATATGCTGTTGTATGAAAAACTATCACAGTCCTGATACCCAAAAGACAACTTAAAAAAGAAAAAACTTACATAGAACAAACAGGAGATTTGGAAATGAGAAAAGACAAAGTAGTTGCAATAATTCTGGGAGGTGGAAAGGGAACAAGATTATATCCGCTTACAATGGATAGAGCAAAACCGGCAGTCCCGTTTGCAGGGAAATTTCGCCTTGTTGACATTCCAATATCGAACTGTATAAACAGTGGATTCAAGCAAATATATCTGCTAACACAATTTAACTCAGCATCACTGCACAACCACATTGCCGGAACATACACTTTTGACCAATTTACAAAAGGCTTTGTTCAAATACTTGCAGCCGAGCAAACATACAAAGGCGAATCCTGGTACCAGGGCACTGCCGATGCCGTTCGCAAAAACCTCATTCACTTTCACGACCAAAGTGCCGAATACTACATTATTCTAAGTGGCGACCAGCTCTATAGAATGGATTTTTCAAACATGCTCAAACGCCATATTGAAACCGGAGCAGAACTTACCATTGCAGCAAAGCCAATCTCAAGAAAACAAGCTACCGGCCTTGGAATTATGGGAACAGACGAAAACGGTATTATTAATAAATTCTACGAAAAACCTAGCCCGTCTTTGGACATAAGCGACTACAAAGTCAATCCAAAATACTTGGAAGACAGCCTTGGTGTAAAAGCCGACGAATCCAACGAATATCTTGCCTCAATGGGAATTTACATTTTCTCTGCAAAGGCCATGGAAGAGGTTTTGGACAACGATAAGACCGATTTTGGAAAGGAAATAATTCCGTCTGTTATACACAAGCGCAAAGTTGCATCTTTCCTGTTTGACGGTTTTTGGGAAGATATTGGTACCATAAAAGCATTCTATGAAACCAATATAGACCTTGCCAGCATAAAACCGCAGTTCAACTTCTATGA
>CAVGEF010000032.1:0-9454 GCA_963628205.1 Bacteroidaceae bacterium | reverse complement strand
GGCGTTATCTTCCTGCAACAAAATTAAATTTTTGTACTTTCTCAAGTTCTTTGGCATCAGAAGGTTCAATTATCACAAATGCGTCAATCGTAAACTCCATCATTGGTGTACGTACTCTCATTGAAAGCGGGGCTTCACTTAACGGAGTTTACTGTATGGGTGCTACTTACTATGAAACAGACATCCAAAAGGCTAAAAACAAGGAACAAGGTATTCCTAATATTGGTATTGGGGAAGGAACTTTAATACGCAAAGCCATCATTGATATGAATGCACGTATTGGAGTTGGTTGCCGTATTGGAATTGATGATATTGAAAGAAAAGACGGAGACTACCCTACTTACTCCATCCATGACGGTATAATTGTCATTAACAAAAATGCTGTCATCCCAAACGGTACAATAATATAAAAGACTTACAGAATTACAGAAAAAAAGAGGCAATTTTGCAAAAGCCTCTAAAGTAAAACGATTTTAGGAAACATAAAATGTATCACAGAGACGCCCAAGGTTACATAGCCAAGGGCGTTTTTTTTAGGATTATTGAAATGCACAACATCCCCGGACCCTTTGTTATAGTTTTTGAGAAAGTAAAATATTAATACCAAAATATTGACAGCAGGAATAAAGTCTCCAAGAACCATTGGTCCCGGCTCCATTGGTTTAATTACAAGTACAACAGCAAGAAGAAATCCCAAGACCATAAAAATAATTGGAATTTGTTTTTTTGAGTTGTAAAAACTTTGCAAGTTTATCAAAAAGAGCATACGTGAACCATACTTGTCTACAAGTAAAAGGCAAGAAGCAAAGAGAAGATAAACAACACTTACAAAATAAGCCTGAACCATAACGACAATATTAATAGTACTTTTTTTCAAGTTCAAGAGTTGTTGACATAAAGCTTTCTATATGTAAAATCCACTTTAGTTATGGAACAAGTCAAAGAAATTAAAGAAAACAAACTGGGTGTCATGCCCGTAGGAAAACTGCTTGCAAGCATGTCTATACCAACAATGTTCTCAATGCTTATTCAAGCTTTGTACAACATTGTAGACAGCATTTTTGTTTCAAGGCTGAGTGAAAAAGCATTGACAGCTGTCTCTCTTGCATACCCAATGCAAAACCTTCTAATTGCATTTGCTGTTGGTTTAAGTGTTGGAATATGCTCTGTTGTGTCACGTAGACTTGGAGAAAAGAGAGAGCTTGAAGCTTTTAAGGCTGCAGAAACCGGCTACTCAATACTTTTGATTTGCACTGTCTTGTTTATGATAATTGGAGCTGTTTTCTCAGAGGCTTTCTTTAGAATTTACACTCAAGATGAAGAGTTAATACAGCTTGGAACAACATATCTTAGAATTTGTTTGATTATTTCGTTGGGATGTTTTATAGGCGTTTTCAACGAAAAAATTCTGCAAAGCACCGGAGATACAATCCATCCAATGATTATTCAGCTTTGCGGTGCAATTTTTAACATTATCTTTGACCCCATTCTTATTTTTGGATACTTTGGCTTCCCTGCCATGGGCATAGCCGGTGCCGCATATGCAACTGTTGGTGGACAGCTTTTAAGCATGTTTATAGGTATTTATTTCGTAAGAAAAAATCAGTATGTAAACATTAAATTCTTCAAGATGGCTATTGATAAACAATCTACAAAAGACATATTGCAGGTAGGATTGCCGTCTGTTGTAATGCAAGGCATTGGAACAGTTATGACAAGCCTAATGAATGCTATTTTAATTACTTATGACATAGTAGCTACAACAGTATTTGGAGTATATTTCAAACTTCAATCTTTTGTATTTATGCCTGTTTTTGGATTAAACAGCGGTCTTATGCCAATTTTGGCTTATAACTATGGAGCAAAAAACAAAGAACGCATGATGAAAGCGCTAAGGCTTGGTATGACTGTTGCATTTATAATCATGCTGGCCGGAATGATTGTTTTCATTCTTATTCCGGATGTTCTTCTTGGTCTTTTTGAAGCATCACCAAAAATGCTGGAAATTGGAGAAGTTGCATTGCGTAGAATATCATACTCTTTCCCTCTTGCAGCTTTTATAATTGTCATTGGTGCATTGTTCCAAGCCATGGGAGACGGTTATATAAGCATGATAACTTCCATAACAAGACAAATTGGAGTTCTTATTCCTGCTGCATGGATTTTGGGAAAACTCTTTGGCCTTGATGCAATATGGTTCTGTTTTATTATTGCTGAACTTTTTGTACTTATTCTCAATATAATATTCTTTGGAAAAGAAAAAAAGAAACTTGAATTCTAAAAATAACTGTGTAAAAAATTACAGCGTAAAGAATTATAGATTTTCGTAAGTGTCTTTGACTTCTTTTTCCATCAAATCAACCATTTCATGAACAGCTGTGCGGTCATCTTTGGAAGGAGCCTGTATTGGAGTTCCAAAATGAATGTGACACTCGTTATGTTGAAATGGTTTTTTTCTATCTTCAAACCCTACTCTAATTCCTTTTATCGTAAGAGGAATAATAAGAGTTTGGGACTCTGTGGCAAGGCGGAATGAACCTTTTTTGAATGTTCCAACAGTGCCTGTTTTGCTACGGCTTCCCTCCGGGAAAATATACATTGGATAGCCTCTGCGAATATTCTTTGCAGCTTTTTCTATAGACTTAGCACCTTCTCTTAAGCTTTTACGGTTTATAAAAACAGAATGTATTGCCAATATCCAAATATTGACACCGGGAACAAGCAACAGCTCTTTTTTTGCAACAAAACCTGTTCTAACTCCAAGAGACAATACAGCAGGAATGTCTAAAATACTTGTATGATTGGAAACAAAACAAACGGGTTTTCCGCTTTTGGAGAGCTTTTTTATGCTATCAAGATCACCTGTTGCATGGATTTTAATGCCAAGTAGCCAAATGATAAAAGCCGATAACCCATAAGCAAACCAATATGTCCAATTATCACCGGCTTTGCGCAATCCCAGCAGTTTTAACAAGAACCCCGGAATTATTCCAACAAAAAGAGATATTAAAAAAGCCGGAATAACAAATAAGAATCCCCAAAGAATATAAAGCACAAGTCAAACCTTTATTCAAAAATTCTTTAATCAAAATCTCTACGATAAAGATGAGCATAATGTCCGTCTTTTGCAAGAAGTTCTTCATGAGAACCGCTTTCTATGACATGGCCCTTCTCTAACACTATGATTTTATCGGCATCTTTGACTGTCGTCAAACGATGGGCAATAACAATAGAAGTACGCCCATGAGAGAGTTTTGCAAAAGCATCTTGTATTAATTTTTCACTTTCATTGTCCAATGAAGATGTTGCTTCATCAAAAATAAGGATTGGAGGATCTTTTAAGAACACTCTGGCTATGGAAAGTCTTTGTTTTTGGCCACCTGAAAGCCGTGTTCCGTGCTCACCTACTTTCGTTGAAAGACCATCAGGCAGTGAGCGGATAAATTCTCCAAGATTTGCAGCCTCAAGGGCCTCCAACATTTCGCCGTCAGTAGCATTTGGTTTACCATAGCGGAGATTTTCTCTGATATCGGCATCAAATAAGAATACATCCTGCTGTACAAATCCAATATTATGTCGTAAAGAGACCTGTGTTACGTCTCTTATATCTTGCCCGTCTATTGTGATAGAACCGCTGTCAATTTCATAAAACCGGGGAAGAAGAGATGCTGTCGTTGTCTTTCCTGCACCGGACTCGCCTACGATTGCAACAGATGTCCCTCCGGGAACCTCAAAAGTTAAATCGCCTAAGACTTCACCTTCCTTGCTGTCATCATAACTGAATTGGACATGGTCGTATTTGATATTTCCTTCTTTTACTTTGAGCTCTGTTGCATTTTCTTTGTCATTTATCGTTGGCTCTATATCCATGATTTCTGTAAAACGCTCAAAAGCAGCAGTACCCTGAGCAAATTGCTCAATAAAGTTCACAAGACGGTCAATAGGCTCAAGAACAACACTTACGTACAAAAGGAAAGCAACTAAGTCATAAGACTGAATCATACCTTTATAAATCAAGATTGCACCACCAACTACAGTTGTGAAATAGTACATATTTCTTAAAAAGTTCATGCCGGTTCCATAGACTGCCATTGCGCTGTAGTCTCTTCTGCGACTTTGTTTGAGATCTTCATTTGAGTCATCAAATCTGGAGCTTTGGAACTCTTCACTTGTGAACGATTTTACTTCTCTTATACCTTGAATTGCATTTTCAACATTGGAGTTGACATCTGCAACATGGCGCCTTACATCACGGGCCATAGCCTTTCGTCTTCCACCCAAAACAATGCCCCATGTTACAAGTAACGGTAAAGGAATTAACGAAACCAAAGCCATTGGAGCACTGTAATTAAACATTACCAAATAAGCACCAACTATTGTTGCAATAGATATCAAAAAGTCCTCAGGACAGTGATGAGCTACTTCTGCTATCAAAAAAAGGTCATTTGTTATACGGCTCATGATGTGGCCTGTTTTTGCTGTATCAAAATATCCAAAACTCATTTTTTGCAAATGATTAAACAAATCACGGCGCATGTCATTTTCTACATACACACCAAGAAAGTGGCCCCATTTCATTCTTATATAAGACAGCATTGACTGCACAACATAAACCGAGAACATTATGACAAAGCATGTAATAATTTCCTGCCACATCCCTTGAGGTATCCATGTTTTAAGAAGTTCTCTTGTAAGAGCCGGAAAGAAAATAGCAAGAAGAGAACTGGCTGTAGCAGCAACCATATCAAAGATAAAGAGACCCTTGTATGGCTTGTAATAGTGCAAAAAACGTTTTAACTGTTTCACTTTTTACCTCCAAAAAGTCTCTTGAAAAAGCCCATTATTTTTGATTTCTCTTCCTTTTTAGTTGTGCCGGCGCTCTCAAGAGCGGTCTTTTTTGCATTTGAGCCATTTTCTTTTGCGCAATTGTTTTTTATACCCTTTTCTTTTGAACTCTTTGTATTTGATTTTTTTGGCTCAAAGCCATACTTGCGTTTGTAATAAGCCATGCGCTCGGCCTCTGTCATATTGCCAAGAGATTTGTATGAAACAGTTTTTTCAGGGCTCCTTTTTTCGTCACTCTTTTGACTTGTTTTTTCTTTAGAACCCGCTTTGGAGCCTTTAGCACCGGTTTTAGAACCATCTTTAGAACGCTTGGAAGTTTTAGAGCCACTAGATAGCTCCATTTTTCCAATCCATCTTTTGCCAAGCGACTTGTCTTCAATATAAGGAAGATTTTCCGGCCAAATTACAGGAATTTTCATCTTTATGTATTTTTCAATTGCATCAAGACCATAAACGAACTCTTCATCAGCAAAAGTTATTGCTTTTCCGCTTTTTCCGGCCCGTGCGGTTCTTCCAATCCTATGAACATAGTTTTCATAATTTTCCGGAATATCATAGTTTACAACAAGAGGGAGATCGTCTATTTGAAGACCTCGTGCTGCGACATCGGTTGCTACGAGTATGGAAATTTTGCCATCTTTGAGTTTATTCAACGCAGCTTGTCTTTGAGTTTGAGGTAAATCGCCTGTGAGATAGTCTGCATTGTAACCATTGAGCTTAAGTCTTTGGGCAACTTCGTCTGCCATGTGCTTGCTGTTGGTAAAAACAATGGCAGTTTTGGGCTGTTCAAGTGCAAGTATTTGTAAAAAGAGTTTGAATTTATCAGATTTTGCAACGTGATATAACTCTTGAATAATATTTTCAACAGTTATGTGGTCAGGCTCAAGCTCAAGTTCTTTGGGTTCATTCATAAATTCCCATGCAAGCTCTCTTACGCGCATTTCAAGTGTTGCAGAAAACAGCATAGTTTGACGTTCGTCTTGAGGAGGCAATAAAAAGAACATTTTTCTGATATCGGGATAAAAGCCCATGTCAAATAACCGGTCAGCCTCATCAATTACAAATGTGTCTATGCGCTTGCAATCAAGTTCGCGGTTTTCCATAAATTCCAGTAAGCGCCCGGGTGTGCCCACGTAAATATCACAGCCCATTTCCAAGAGTTTTCTTTGGTGTTCATAGCCCACTCCGCCATAAAAACAGCCAACATGAAAGCCTTTTACTTTTGAGCATAGTACAAACGCATCGTCAGCAATTTGCTGTGCAAGTTCCCTGGTTGGAGCAACAATAAGGCAGGAAGAATTTTTCCCTTCTTCTTTATTTCTGAGAAATTTCTCCAAAAAAGTTATTATATAAACAGCTGTTTTTCCGCTACCGGTTTTAGACTGCACCATAACATCACAACCGGCAACAGATATTGGCAAAACCTGTTCCTGTACAGGCATACATTCTGTAAAATGAGCAGCAAGCGTTCCCTCCAAAACCTGCTGGTGCAAAGGCAATTCCTTAAATTCCATAAAAGCACATCCCGCGACTTAAAACTATTTTGTAACAAAATCAACTCTTAGTCAGAACCATACATTCTAAGGATTTCACGTGGTTTTGAACCCCTTGCAGGTCCAATGTATCCGGCATCTTCCATTTGCTCTATAAGATTTGCAGCACGGTTATAGCCAATATTAAGTCTTCTTTGCAAATATGAGGCCGAGGCCTCTCCTCTATCTGATACAATCTTCCACGCTTTTGAGAATAAGTCTTCAGAGCCATTTGAAGAAACAGCCTCTTCTGTATGGTCATCTTCATCATTATCATCCTCAAAATATGATTCATCTATGTAGTCAGGTTGACCCTGTGTTTTAACAAACGAAACAATCTCTTCAATCTCTGAATCTATATAAGCGCCTTGAATTCTAACGGGAACCCGTGCTTCAGAGCTATTGTACAACATGTCTCCACGTCCAAGAAGTTTTTCAGCACCACCGGTATCAATGATTATTCTACTGTTAAGGGCATTGGAAACAGCAAATGCAATTTGAGTTGGAATATTACTCTTGATTATTCCGGTAATTACATCTGACGACGGTCTTTGGGTAGCAAGTACAAGGTGAATGCCACAGAATCTTGCAACGGCTGTAATTCTCTTAATGGAGGCCTCAAGTTCCTTTCCTACAACGGTCATCAAATCTGCAAACTCATCAATTATGACCATGATATATGGAAGTTTAACTCTGCAAAGACCCTTTTCAACAATTTTTTCATTATAATCTTCAATCTTTCTGGCCCCAACACTTGCAAACAAGGCCATTCTTCGCTCCATCTCTTCCACAATAAAATTCATTGCCTTGAGCGCTTTCTTTGCATCAGTAATAACCGGCGTCAGCAAATGAGGAATACCATTGTACACAGACAGCTCAACCATCTTGGGGTCAACAAGGAGCATGCGGACTTCTTTTGGCGTCTTTGTAAACAGCACGGAGCAAATGAGCCCATTTATACAAACCGATTTCCCTGAGCCGGTAGTACCGGCAACAAGCAAGTGCGGTGTCTTTGCAAGGTCTATAACAATACTTTCGCCTGTAATGGTCTTACCAAGAACCATTGGAATTTTATAAGTTTTAGACTTCAAAGCAGGCATCATGACATCAAAGCCAATTGTATCTCTCTTTTTATTTGGAACTTCTATTCCAATTGCCGGCTTACCGGGAATTGGAGCCAAAATTCTTACACTTGCAACAGAAAGCTCCATTGCAAGATTATCGGCAAGTGTTAGAACAGCATTGACCCTAACGCCCTTTTGCAGTGCAAGTTCATACAAAGTAAATGTTGGTCCATGCTGAACCCCAATGAGCTTTGTCAAAATTTTGAACTGCCTTAAAGTCTCAACAATAATCAAGCCCTCCGGGTCATTAAGAACATCTTCATATATTGTTCCGCTAACAGGATAATGCTTGAGCATTGTCTCTGGCGGGAAATTGTAAACATACTTTTGTTTATCAATCAAATAAGAATTACCGGCAGCAGAACTCTTTAACCCCGCAACACCTGAAACATAGTCAACATCAGGGCCCTTGGTATTATCTTTGTTTTGCTGATTTTCCATACGGTACTTTTCCTGAGCAGCATCAATGTCTTCATCATTTTCTTCGCGTGAAGTCTGGATCTCCTTATGAGCATCGTTTTGCAAGCTGTTTTGCATATGGTTTTGTAAATCATATGCCTGTTGTTTTGCGTATTCCTTTTGGGCTTCTTTTTGAGCTTCTCTTTGGGCTTCTCTTTTTGCCTCCCGTTGCATTTGAAACTCTTTCATATCATTGTCAGCTCTAATTGTTTCTTCTTTGAAAATAGCTATAGAGGTCTCTTTTTCTGAACTCTCATTGTATTTCTCTTCATAAGAGCTTTCTTCATAAGCAAATACTGCGCTGTTTTGTTGATTTGTATATGAAAAATCCTGCGGTTGTACTTGATTTTGAGGCTCTCTGTATTGCTGTTTTTCCTGATAAGAGAAAGGATTTTGCATTTGTGCTGGAGGGAGCTCTGTAAATGAAACTTTAGCGCCCTGTATTTGCGAAGGAGGTACCTGGTCTTGCATTGGATTTATCCCGTATGCCTGATACTGATTTTGCATTTGATTTTGATATTGGCCTTGATACTGATTTTGGATTTGCTGTGTTTGAACATTATTATACATTCCACTGGCAGTATTGGGAGCAATGTTCTGCATACTGCCTGCCATGCCGTTGGCTACACTGCCGGCCATACCGTTGGCTGAACCGCCGGGTGCACCAAAATCTATATTTGGGGTATTTTGAGAATAAGTAGAAAAATCTTGATACGTTTGAGCTTCATCAGAAAGCCTTTTCATTAAATTTCTAGGCTTAAACATAGCTGCAAGCTTACGCCTGTTTTCCTCTTCTTCTTTTCTGGCTTTCTCTTCTGCAAGAGCTTTCATCCTAAGACGCTCTTCTTCCAAAGCTTTTTGGCGTTCAGTTTCTATTCTTTTTCGCTCTTGTTGTTCTTGCTTAATCTTAGCTTCTTTTTCTGTAACAGTATAAATTGTACGGTCTATAGACGAAACTGCAGAGCCTATTGAAAAATTAGGAAAACTGTCAAACTCAGGAACAACAATATCGCCTAAACTCTTGAGTGCTTTTCTGGAGCCGTCAGGATCATTAAGATATGACTTGCGTGGATTTTGAGCTTCCACATTGTCATCTTTAAGACTTTCACCAACCTCGTCACTTGCACGAAAGTCCTGCTCTTGTGAGAGCTCTTTAGAAGTTTCATTTGCCATACTTGAAGAATTTGCACTGTTTTTTACACTAAAAGCCACAGCTTCTGCTTTAGATTTTCTTCTGTTTGAAATCCAACCTGAAATAAGAAGAACACAAGAGACAGCAAGAATGCCAAAAGCCAAATATTGATAAAATGGTGGTAAATATTTTGTTATTTCAAAACTAGCATCAAGGTCTGTACTTTGTGCATACACAAAAAGAAGATAAAGAGAATAAAAAGCAATACATTTGAGAACAAAAGAAACAAAACTTGCACCGCAAAAAGTTGAGACTAAAACCACAAGGCAAAATAAAACCAAAGGAAGTAGACTGTATGAGCT
>CAVGEF010000031.1:0-8567 GCA_963628205.1 Bacteroidaceae bacterium | reverse complement strand
AATAAAAACCTTGCTAAAATAAAGTACACTTTAGATTGGCAGGATATTTATGTATATAAAAAGACAAATAGAAGAGCTTTTTCTTGAGACGTCGGGCTGTTTTAAGGCTGTTTTGCTCACAGGGCCCAGGCAAGTTGGCAAAACGTCAATGCTCAAACATTTACAAAAGATGACAGGAGAAAGAACTTATGTCTCAATGGATGATGATGCGCATAGAAGAATTGCAAGGGAAGACCCTGCTTTGTTCTTTCAAATGTTCAAACCTCCAATGATTATTGATGAAGTTCAAAAGGCTCCGGAACTCTTTGAGCAAATAAAGTTAATTTGCGATGAGAGTGAAGAAAACGGTCTTTTTTGGCTTACCGGCTCTCAAAAATTCGAATTACTTAAGAAAGCAAGTGAAACTCTGACAGGAAGAGTTGCTAGTTTGAATTTGTATGGGTTTTCTGCTGATGAAATAAGGGGTCTTTCTTGTCCTTATGATATAGATTTTTCCTTTGATTGGTTAACTTCATATTGTGACGAAAGGCCTGTTGTTGAAGTGCCCCAGTTGTATGCAAGAATATGGCAAGGCACTTATCCTGCTACGCTTTCCATGTCTTCTCGCATGAGAAAGGTATACTACGATTCATATGTAGATACTTATTTAATGAGGGATGTGTTGGAAGATGCCGGGATTAAAGATATTTATAAGTTCAAAAAGTTTTTGACCTCTTGTGCTGCAATTAATTCAAACCTGGTCAATTATGCTACTTTGGCAGAAACCGCAAATATTTCACAACCTACAGCAAAGACTTGGCTTGGAATTTTAGAGTCGCTTGGTATTGTCTTTCTTTTGGACGTGTATTCAAACAATCTTTTGACAAGTGCTATAAAAACTCCAAAACTTTATTTTTGGGATACAGGCTTGTGCTCATATCTTTGCGGTTGGGAAAGTCCGCAAACTCTTTGTAACGGCGCTTCAAGCGGTGCTTTTCTTGAAAATTATGTGATTTCAGAACTTGTCAAGGGTTGCAGTTATAGAGGTTCCAATGCAAAGTTTTATTATTATAGAGACAAGGCCGGAAGAGAAATTGATTTGGTAATTGAAAGAAACCAAACAATAACGCCCGTTGAGATTAAGCGTACTGCCAGTCCAAATAAGGCAATGGCTAACTCTTTTTCTGCATTAAAGGTCATTTCTCCTTTTGTAAGAGGAAATGGAGCCATTATATGTGCACAGCCTAAAGTTTTAATGTTGTCTCCTGATTTGCTGTCTGTTCCGGTTGGCATTGTGTAAAAGTTTCATTGATGGCATTTTTCAAATGCCGGTAAGAGGTAATTAAATCCCAAAATTCCACATGCAATTTCCCCGCAAGCCTGCCCATGTTACCAACCCCATTTGTCACCCAGTTATCCTTTTTTGTTACAAAAATCGTTGTTACCAAAAACGTTTTCAGTTGATTTAGTACTACGGGGGGGGGTATACTCAATACGTTAGGGATTTGAACTGACCCCCAAAAATTGGACAGTCAGTTTGAATAGGAAAAGGAAAGAAGTTCTGAAGGGAGGAAAAATGAAAAAGAATTTATTTATTGCTTTCATGTGCGCTTTAATGGTCTTTATTGCTGTCTCATGTGAGGAGCCTCATACACATTCCTTTAGCTCCGAGTGGAAAAGTGATGCAAATAGTCACTGGCATGAATGTACTTGCGGTGCTAAGGATGGAGAGGCAGCACATAGCTATGAGGTTGTAAATGATGGCGAAAAACTCGTCAAGAAGTGTACTGTCTGTGGTTATGTATCTAGCGATGAGGTTACAGGTACTCTTGTATCAACAGCAGACGCACTAAAGACTGCGTTGAGTGGAGATGCGACAGCAATATACCTTGGTGCAGACATAACTATTGATGCAGCAATTGAATTTAAAAAGAGTTTGATAATTGACCTTAATGGAAAAACTCTGAATTTTGCGGTTACGACATCTTCAAAAGATAGTGGTGCATTTGAGCTGAAAAAAGCTACTAATGCTTATACTACTGTTACAATCAAAAATGGTAACATTAAGGGAACAATGACAGGTTCTAATACCAATACTTTCACTATCTATGAGAATGCTGGCCTCTTTCTTGATAATGTCACAATGGATGTTACATGTAATAGGGGTATCCAAATTCTCTATTATGAGTGTAGTGCTACAATTAATATCAAGAGTTCTAATCTCAAGGTTAATAACGGTTGGTATGTTGTTGCAACAAACGCATCTGTAAGTAATGGAAAATATTCCAATGGTAATACAATCAATATAGAGAAAAGTACCCTTGAAGTAACAAATACAAAAGATGACTGCACAGGACTTCTTCTGAATGTTCCAGGGACCTATACTATCAAAGATTCTTCTATCAAGGGTGGTAGACAGGCAGCTATTCTCCGCGGCGGTGATTATACTATCTCCAATTCGACTTTCGAATATACTGCAAACAATGATGAGAACAAGTTGAAAGAAACTACTAATTGGGAAAGTGGTAACGCTGTTCCTAATGCTGCAATCGTAATTGGCAATAGAACAGCTAGCGCCTATGAGTACCCAACAAAGGTTACTTTTGAAGGTACAAATACTCTTACTGTTCCTACTTCTACTGAAGAGTTGACAAGTTATCATCTGTATGTCTACCAGGCTGATGCAATAGAAGAAAAAGATAGGACTGTTAAAGTTACCGGTGATATCAACCCTGAATGGACTGTCAACAGCAACATGAATGGAGCCCTCTATCCATCTGCGAAAATTGGCAATACTCTATACACTTTTGAAGATGCTGTTACAAAGGCTCCTGCTGGCTCAACAATAACATTATTCAGAGATTTGGATTTAACAGAATACAAAAAAGAATCTGATTCCAAAACCAACAACTTGTTCAATTTTAATGATAATGTCACTGTAGACTTATCTGGCCATACAATAACACAAAATAATTTTGGTATTGTTTGGAGTGGTAAAGATTTGCATATTAAGAATGGAACAATGAGTGCTTCAAATAACGGAAGTTATGCCCTGTTCATTTGGCCTAATGGAAGTGACGAAGAAAATAAAAAAACAACAGTAAGTAAAACAGCTTATCTGACTAATGTAAAGTGTACTGCCGGAATAAATGTATCTGCGCATAATCTTGTTATAGATAAAGATTGTATTATAGATGGTGATGGTACACAATATAGAGCTCTCTGGGCACAGTCTAGTGCACAAGTTACAATCAATGGTGGAGAATTTATCGGGGGAAAAGATAACATCCTTGGTGTGGATTCTACGTCAACGATAACCGTGAAGGGCGGTACTTTTAAGAAAGGTAGTAATACAGTAACAACAAGCCTTTGCTATGTTGGTACGGTTACGGATAAGAAAGGCTCTATAATTATTACTGGTGGAACTTTTGAATTGGACCCAAGCACTTATGTTGATACCAACTCTTATAAAGTAGAGAAGAACACTACAGCAAACACTTGGACAGTTTCAGTTAAATAGTAAACGAAAAAACCTCATAAGTCTCTTTTTGAATACCTTACTACTTGGCAAAAGACAAGTAGTAAGGTATTATGTGTATACAGGAGAGGGATATGCTTGAAATAACCCGGTTTGATGGTATCGTTATAAAGATTTTCTTTAGAGTAGAGCACAATTCCACTACATTTTCATGCAATTTATGGGGAATGTAATGGTGTAATTGATATTGGTACTTCCAAAATGATTGAAGGAGATCTTCCAAGAAAAGCCGTAGAATCTGTTGAAAAATAGTCAAAATTGCACAGAAGAGAACTTAAATGTATGTGGGAAGAAAAACGAATAATCAAATTACCACCATTAGAATGAGCCTGTTTATGTGTCAAGAAACAAAAAAGGAGAATTTATGTTTTCAGTAAAAGTTATTGATGCGGTGCCTCTTTTGAATGTTGAAGTTCTTGTTTTTTTTGAAGATGGCTCTGTGAAGAAATTTGATGTTAAAAAATTGTTCTGTCAGTGGCCTGAGTACAAAGCTCTTGAAGACGAAGAACTATTCAAAAAAATAAAAGTAGAAGCCGGTGGTTATGGTATAAGTTGGAATGAAGAATTAGATTGCAGCGAAGGAGAACTTTATCAAAATGGAGTTGATGTTCCATTAAAACTTGATGACTTTAAGGCTTTTGCAGAAAACAATCTAATATCGACTCATGAAGCTTCTTGTCTCTTGGGATGTTCTAAACAAAATATAGATGATCTTGTTAGAAGAAAAAAACTCCATCCTATTAAGAAGGAACACCGCTATAACCTTTTCTTGAAATGCGAAGTAGAGGCTAGAGCTTGGGCAAAGAAGCATTCAAATATCGTTGATAATCAAAATGACCTAATGGTTGCAGAAGAAGGCCCAAAATACGGCATTCACTAGAGCTTTTTGAATACGCTTATGCGTACTTATAGGTCTCTCTATAAGCGTATTCATTCATTAGAGCGCATTATAAGAGGATTTAGGTGTCTAATTTGTTCAAAGGCTTTCTCTGCTGTTCGTGTTGTACATAAAGGCGATACTGAGATATAGCCGTTAAGAGTTGCATCCAGGTCATTTTCGTAGTTTTGCGCTCCGGCATAGACAGAATAGCCTTCTACTTGATAGATGTCATTTCCAAGGTAATGGAAACGGTCTTTATAGAAAGGGCCTCCTTGTCGTGTTACAAGAATTTCTTTATGCGCAACAAGAGGAAAGTTTACGTTGTAAATCCTGTTATAATCAAAAAGGTTGTTTTCAATGATGAAATTATAAACTCTGTCAAGGTTATCTTGTGCACCGTCAAAAGACTCAATAACTGTCGAAAAAGCGATAGCTTTACATCCCATATATGCAGCTTCAAAAATTGCACCATCGGTCCCGGAGTAAGCAATGTCCTCTCCTAAATTAAGCCCGTGGTTTATGCCGGAAAATACAATGTCGTAAGAGTTTTTTAGTCCGTTGAAGCCAAAGCGCACGCAGTCGGCAGGTGTTGAGTCCACGTAGTACCAATCTACATTTGGTAACATTTCAACTTTTTTTGCTTCGTATGGTTTGTGGATTTCAATTCCGTGGCTTTTACCGCTTTGCTCCCTTTTGGGGGCTGCAACTGTAACATGTCCAAGCTTTCTGGCCCAAGAAGCAAGGATTCTAAGCCCTTCTGAGTTGTATCCATCATCGTTTGTTATAAGAATGTTCACAGCCATCCTCCATTGTTTGATTTATATTGGCTCAAAAGAGTATCTGCATCATCAATAAGTCTTTTCATCTCATCTTTGCTATAAACTGTAGCCCCGGAGGCATATGCATGTCCACCACCTCTGTATTTTTCTGCAAGTTTATTTACTTCCACAAAACGGGACCTCAGGCGCACTCTTATTGATAAGTCGTTGTTTTCAATGAATGCAAGCCAAATGAGACTTCCTTTTATGTTATTCATAAAATCTACACTGCAACTGGCCTGTTCCCCCGTAAGAGATAACTCTTTTTGTGTTTTTTGACTTACAAAAGTATAAGCAACGCCATTTTTCGATATTTTCATATTCTCTATAACACTTGCTTTGAACTTTTGAAAAGAAAAGTCCTCAAGATATAAATTTGCATATAGGGTTTCTGTATCTATTCCAAAATCCAGTAAATATCCTGCAAGACGTAACGTGTCTCCTGTTGTTTCTGCATATTGGAAACGACCTGAATCTGTTACCATTCCGGTAAATAATAATGTTGCAACATCTTTGTTGCATTTTATCTCGTTATCGAAAGTTTTGATGAAGTCTGCAACCATTTCGCATACAGACGACCTGTAATCTTCAACCCATGAAACATCTCCATAAGGCTGGGTTTCTATGTGGTGGTCTATTTTTATGACTTCTTTAGCCATGCTTATCTTGTCATTTGCAATTCTTTTGATGTCTCCTGTATCAAGGACTATTACAAGTGCTTTGCTGTAAAAATCATCATCTACTTGAGCATCTTCATTTCCAAGGAAAGCCAGCTGTTGTGAATGGTCTGTATTGATGACTTTTATATCTTTGTTTGGAAAAGTAAGGCGCAGTGCTTCGCATAAGCCTTTGGAAGAGCCTATAGCATCGCCATCCGGTCTTGTATGTCTTGAGATGATTATTGACTCATATTGCTTTATTTTTTCCAAAACAGCTTCTTTTGCTTTAAGCCCTGTCATTTATTTGTTTCCTTTGGCATTGGTTTTACGTCATTGTTTTCATAGAGCGTGAATTTAATTTGATACCCGTTGTCCTCAAGTTCTTCGCTTTCCCATGTCATTTTCCAGTTTGGCATTTTATCCAAGTTGTCAAAGAAAACTTGCGCATTGCCGTTTGCATTGACTTTTGTAAGATATACTTTGTCGCAATAAGGAAGAAGCGTGTGGTACATCATGGCTCCTCCTATTACAAAAACATCGTCTGACTTATAGTTTTTGATTAGCATAAAAAGCTCTTGCAGACTCTGTGCCATAATAAAGCCGTCTTTTGAGGCCCTTTGTTTGTCGCCATTTGGCCACAGCACAATGTTGGTTCTGTTTTTAAGCGGTTTTTCGTTTGGAAAAGACAATAATGTGTTTGAACCCATGACTACAATTTTACCGGTGGTCTTTTCTCTAAAATATTTCATATCTTGAGGCAGTTTGAACATAAGGTCGTTTGCTCTTCCTATGCCCCAATTGTTATCGCAATGAAGAATGGCTTGCATTGGCACCCTCCTTATATTTTTTGCATCATTATATGGCTACCGGGATATCGTATTTCTTTTTGTTATATTCATATCCCTCCAGTTTGAAATCGTCTGCCGTAAAGTCATAAAAGTCCTTGATGTCAGGATTTATTACTAACTTTGGCGCTTTGTATGTTGGATTTGTAATAATCTCTTGTACTATTGGAATGTGCCTGTCGTAGATGTGGGCATCAGCAATAACGTGTACAAGCTCTCCTGCAACAAGGTCGCTTATTTGTGCCATCATCAAAAGAAGAACGCTGTATTGCACTACATTCCAGTTGTTTGCTGTGAGCATATCTTGAGACCTTTGGTTTAAGATGGCATTCAATACATTTCCGCTTACGTTGAATGTCATGGAATATGCACAAGGATACAAACCCATTTCACTTAAATCGTGGTGGTTGTAGATATTTGTCATGATTCTACGGCTTTGGGGGTTGTTCTTTAAGTCGTAAATGACACGGTCTACCTGGTCAAAGTCTCCTTCTTTGTATTTGTGTTTGACTCCAAGTTGGTAGCCGTATGCTTTGCCTATTGAGCCTTCTTCGTTTGCCCAGCTGTCCCAAATATGCGATTTCAAGTCTTTGATATTGTTGGATTTCTTTTGCCATATCCACAACAGCTCATCAATGGCCGACTTCAAATAAGTTCTTCTAAGGGTCATTATTGGAAACTCTTGTCTCAAGTCGTATTTGTTTACAATGCAGAACTTTTTTATTGTATGGGCAGGCGTTCCGTCTTCCCAATGAGGCCTGACATCAAGATTTTTGTCTGAAAACCCACTCTCCAGTATGTCTTTTACATTCGCAATAAAAATATCATCTGCCTTGCTCATTCTTTCTCCAAACACATCTTTATTTTTATTTTCAAGACCCATTATAAAGTTCTTTCAATTTGCAATTAACTTTAACGAATTAACCTTAACGACCTTGCTTGTTTTGATTTTACGAAGCTGTGCCTGGTGTCAATTATTGCAAAAGCAACAACCCTTTTCAAGGATAGTTTTTCATCTGAATTTGATTTATCATAGTTTCATGGTTTTTGCAAAAACCTCAAAAGGATTTATTATGCACTACGAACTGAGTTCCAAACTTTGCAATGATTTTGATGTACTTGAAGTTGGAAAACTTCCTCCCAGAAGTTATTTTATCCCTTTTGCGACACATAAAGAGGCCATCTCTTGTTCTCTTTTGGAAAAACGCTTCAGTTCTTCTCTTGTAAAAGTTCTAAATGGAATGTGGGATTTTGCATATTATGATAATCCCAATGATTTACCTCGTTGTTTTGATACTTCTAAAGCAGAGTTTGACAAAATAGACGTGCCTTCTTGCTGGCAATTCAGAGGATACGGAAGACCTGCTTATATTAACTTGAGATATCCTTTCAGATACAAACCTCCAAAAGTTCCAACAAATGAGCCTGTAAAAGGCTATTTCAGTGTTCTTGACGGTTTTAAGAAAGCTCCAAAAGGCGAATACAACCATATTGGTTTGTATAGAACTGTTTTTGAAATAGAAGATGTTTCAAAACAATACGTTTTGTCTTTCTTGGGAGTTTGTAGCTGTTTGGAATTATATGTTAACGGAACTTTTGTAGGGTACTCTGAAGAGTCGCATAATACAGCTGAATTTGACATTTCCGCTTATATTGAGAAAGGTCAAAATGAGCTTGTGGCCCTTGTACGCCGTTGGTGTAACGGAACCTACCTTGAATGCCAAGATATGTTCCGCAATAATGGAATATTTCGTGATGTTTTACTTAGAATTTCAAACAAAACTCATATTTGGGACATTGATTTTATTACTTCAAAACACGATGGTCTTTATGATGCTACTGTAATTG
>CAVGEF010000030.1:3531-7308 GCA_963628205.1 Bacteroidaceae bacterium | reverse complement strand
CTTCTGTAGAGACCGTTATGAAAGGTGCCAATGCAATGCTTAAGTTCCAACCGGATTGGATCATTGCAATGGGCGGCGGCTCCCCTATTGATGCTGCAAAAGCCATGTGGATTAAATATGAGTATCCTGAAGTAACTTTCCAAGACATGTGCAAAGTTTTTGGACTTCCAAAACTCAGAAAAAAAGCTCGTTTCTGTGCAATTTCTTCTACATCAGGTACTGCAACGGAAGTTACAGCTTTCTCAATTATCACAAACTATGCCGACAGGATTAAATATCCTATTGCTGACTTTGAGATTACTCCAGATGTTGCAATTGTAGACCCAGATCTTGCAGAAACAATGCCAAAGAAACTTGTAGCTCACACAGGTATGGATGCTATCACTCATGCAATTGAGTCTTATGTTTCGACCGCCAATTGCGATTACACAGACCCTCTTGCTCTTTATGCAATACAAATGATTCAGTCAGACCTTGTCCTTTCCTACAACGGAGACATGGCCAAACGTGACAGTATGCATAATGCACAGTGTCTTGCAGGTATGGCTTTCTCAAATGCTCTTTTGGGAATTGTTCACTCAATGGCTCATAAAACAGGGGCTGCTTTTGAAGACTATGGTGCACACATTATTCATGGTGCAGCAAATGCAATGTATTTGCCAAAAGTAATTGCTTTTAATGCAAAAGACCCTGTAGCTCTTGCACGCTATGGAAAAATTGCAGACACAATGAATCTTGGCGGAAAAGATGATAAAGAAAAAGTTCAACTTCTTATCAAAGCTCTTAGAAAAATGAATGACGACTTGAACATTCCTCATTGCATCAAGAACTATGGAGCAGACAGCTATCCAACAGAACAAGGCTTTGTTCCGGAAGATGTATTCCTTTCCCGCTTGCACGATATTGCCGTAAATGCAATTGGTGACGCATGTACAGGTTCTAACCCACGCCAGCCAAGTGTCCAAGAGATGGAAGCTCTTCTTAAATGCTGTTACTACGACACAGAAGTCGACTTCTGATAGCATTAATAGAGCCAATAGAGAATAATAAGATTAAAATACAAAAGGCCACTTCTTCATTTTAATTGAAAGAGGTTTTTGCAAAAAACCTCGAGGTGGTCTTTTTTTAGGCTCTCTCATATGAGGTCTAAACTCACTGAGCGCTCTATATGCACTGTGCGCTCTAAAGAGACATTTGTATTCTTACGCAAAAGTATTCTTGCACGGCAGTGTTATTGTAAACTTTGAACCCTTTTGAACAGTGCTTTCAACTGCAACAGTTCCGCCGTGATACAAAACAGCATGTTTTACAATTGAAAGTCCAAGCCCGGTACCGCCTGAAGCTTTTGAATGGCTTTTATCTACTCTGTAAAAACGCTCAAAAATTCTTGAAAGATGCTCTTTTGGAATACCTATTCCGGTATCAGAGATTTCAATTGTAACAAAATCATTGTCAACAGACCTGTCATGATTCTTGTCAAAACTGTTACTAAAATCACAATTCTTACAAGAAATTTTAACTTCTACATGTCCGTTTATCTTGTTGTACTTTATACCGTTATCGACAAGATTATACAGCATTTCATGAATAAGAGGTTTAACTCCAATAATGCACATATTTTGCTCTTGACCGGAAACTTCAACAACGTCTATAAAAACATTTTTTTCTTTGGCTTTGGTACAAAGTTCTTCTTTTACAGTATTTGCAACAGCAAAAAGATCTATATTCTCTACAGGAACAGACACTCCCTCGTCAAGCTGAGACAAACGCATTATATCCTCAATAAGAGCTACCATTCTTGAGGCTTCTTTTCGTATATTTGAGGCAAAACGCTTTATATCATCGCCTTGAGCCATACCCATTTCAATGAGCTCTGCACTGCCCATTATGCCTTGAAGCGGAGTTTTCAATTCATGAGATACATTTGCAGAAAACTCACGTCGCATATTTTCTGAAGCCATCACTTGTGTAACATCAAATGCAAGTACAACAAGACCCAACACTTCACCTTGGGCCTCCATACGGCTCATTGAAAAACGGATAATTCTACCGTCATGTTCAAGTTTTACTTCTTCATGACCACTTTCCAAAGCTTTATTTACAGCAACACCAAAATCATGATTTCTATAAACTTCAATAAAATCATGCCCAATAGACTGTACATCCAAGTCTAAGATTTCAATTGCAGACTTATTCATTGAAACAATCTTGCCGTCACAACTTAAAACAATAAGGCCTTCACTCATGCTACCGGTTATTTGGTCAAACTCAGCTGCTCTATGTTTAAGCTCAACAATTTGAGCATCTATTTTTTGACGTTGTGTGTAAATTCGTTTAAGAAGAGGAGAAAGTTCCGGATATACATCATTGTCCAAAGGATTATCTAAATCCAAAGTATTAAGTGGCGCAACAATTTTTTGAGACATCCTTTTGGCATAAAAGAATGCAGCAAACCACAGAACAAGCAAAAAAGCTAAAAGAGGAAGCATTGTTGCAAGCAAAACACGCATAATTGTGGCTCTGCTTTCTGACACGCGCAGCACAGAACCATTTGCTAGCTTCATAGCATGGTAAACCGTGACTTCAAGCAAAGTGGAAGAATATCTTGTATCTTCTCCCTTCCCGGCCTTGTACGCTTCAATGATTTCAGGCCTGTCCATGTGATTTTCGTTATAAGAAATAGTAGAACCTGTATCAAAAAGAACATCACCTTTGTCAGATATCCATGTAAATCTGTAGTTTTTAATAACAACGTCATCAGACTTAAGAGCCTCTAAATATTGCAGTCCGCAAATTTCCACACCTTGAGAGGCAATGACAAGTTCATCTTCAAGACGCTGGGAAAACCATGAAGAGTAATTTACAAACAAATTACCGGCAACAAGAGCCAACCCCGCTATCAACGCAAGAGATGTTATTGTCATAATTGCAAGCATTATCTTACGCGTCATGAAAACTCAACCTCGCCTTTTGCCTCTTTTAACTCTTTTAGCTCTTTTGTCGAAAAAAGGCCATAACCTACATTGCGCACAGTTTTAATTATATTTCCGTAATCACCCAGTTTTTGCCTGAGAGTCCTTATGTGCATGTCAACGGTTCTTGACTCACCGTAGTATTGCAAGTCCCAAATTTCATTAAAAAGTCTATCTCTTGAAAAAACAATATTAGGATTTGACATAAAGAACTTGAGAAGTTCAAATTCCTTGTAAGTCAAAAGCACTTCATCCCCTCCTGCTGTAACAGCATGAGTGTCTGCATTAAGCTCTATTTCACCTGCTTTTAGGATTTTATGCTCATCATTTGAACTCTCACACCGCCTAAGCACGGCTTTTATGCAAGATACAAGTTCCATAACACTAAAAGGTTTTGCAATATAGTAGTCAGCACCTAAATCAAGACCTTTGATTTTGTCATACTCAGAGCCTTTTGCAGTTGCCATAACAACCGGAAGTTTTGAAAATTCATGAGAGCCCCTTATACGTTTTAATAGCTCAATTCCATCAATAGATGGCAACATTACATCCAACACTACCAGTTTAGGACATTGTTGGTCCTTAGTATCAACTTCTTTTAATGCATTCCAAAACGCAAGTCCGTCACTGAAACCTTTAGCTTCAAAACCGGTAGCATTAAGAGCATAAATCTCAATATCAAGAATACTTTGGTCATCTTCCACGCACCAAATCATGCTTTTCCTCCTCATGCTCCCCTGTTACTGAAAACACAACCCATTGTGCAATATTCACAGCATGGTCGCCTATGCGCTCAAAGTACTTT
>CAVGEF010000030.1:0-3454 GCA_963628205.1 Bacteroidaceae bacterium | reverse complement strand
ATCATCAATAGGTCAAGTACATGCTCCCCCTCATTTGGATTTTGAGCAATTCTGTTAATCAAATTCTTCTTAACATCCAAAAACAGTGCATCAACAACATCATCATCACTTACAACCTTACGCGCTAAATCAAGGTCTTTTTTGACAAATGCATCAACACTCTCAACCACCATCTTTCTAGCTGAATTCCCCATACTTCTTAACGTAGCGCCACCTAACAGGACATCTTCTTTGAGAAAACCTATAATCTCAGCTATATCCTGCGCCTGGTCTCCAATGCGCTCCATGTCCGTAATCATTTTCAAGGCCGATGATATTGTCCTAAGATCCCTTGCAACCGGTTGTTGGTGCAACAAAAGTTTAAGGCACATGGACTCTATTGACCTTTCCATTCTGTCAATCTCGCTGTCCAAAGGCTCAACCTTACTTACAAGATGCCTGCTGCCATCTTCAAGAGCAAGGGTGACAACATCAATTACTTCTTCACACAGTGAACCCATCTCAATAAGTGCCCTGTTTAAGAGCGAAAGCTGTTCATCAAATCTATTTCTCATATTACCGGGACCTCCTCAGAAAACATTAACCAAAACGCCCTGTTATGTAGTCTTCTGTTCTTTTGTCTTTTGGTTGTGAAAACAAACACTCTGTATCACCAAACTCAACAAGTTCGCCTAACAGGAAAAATGCAGTATTGTCCGATATCCTCACAGCTTGTTGCATATTGTGAGTTACAATCACAATTGTATATTTTTCTTTAAGCTCTAAAGCCAACTCTTCAATTTTTGACGTGGATATTGGGTCCAGTGCACTTGTAGGCTCGTCCATAAGTAGGACTTTTGGTTTTACGGCAAGCGCCCTTGCTATACAAAGACGTTGTTGCTGTCCTCCTGAAAGCCCCAAAGCACTCTTTTTGAGTCTGTCTTTCACTTCATCCCATATTGCTGATGCTGTCAAAGACTCTTCTACTATTTCATCAAGACGTGCCTTAGCACTAATGCCATGGGTTCTGGGACCATAAGCAACATTATCATAAATGCTCATAGGAAAAGGATTTGGCTTTTGAAACACCATACCAACCATGCGCCTTAGCTCGTTGACATCGGTTTGCATTGAGTAGATATCATTGCCGTCAAATTCTACTTTGCCCGTAATGCGTACTGTACTGATTAAATCGTTCATGCGGTTTAAGGTTTTGAGAAATGTGGATTTTCCGCAACCGCTTGGCCCAATCAGGGCTGTTATGCTTTGTCTTGGAATGCCCATGTTAACGTTGTGTAAGGCTTGTTGCGGGCCATACCAAAGATTAAGATTACTTGTTTCTATTATATTTTTTGACTCTTTCATTTAAGTGTTTCCTTTTGTTCCTTTTGATTGTGATTTGAGTCTTTGTCCCAAAAGATTTGCCGTGAGGTTCACAATGAATGCCAAGACTAGCAAAATGGCTGCAATTGCATATGCAACTTCAAATTCTCCTTGGTCTTTTGCATAAAAATAAAGTGCAACTGTCAATGTTGAACCTGCATTGTTTAATGCTTTGAAGTATGAGTTCAATGAGTGAGCAAAACCTGCTGTAAAAAGAAGTGCTGCAGACTCACCTAAAACTCTGCCGCAGGACAGGATGCAACTTGTAACTATGCCGTCTATACAGGAAGGAAGAACAACTGTTCTAATTGTACGCCATTTGCCGGCTCCAAGTCCAAACGCACCTTCTCTATAACTTTGAGGAACAGTCTTGAGACTTTCTTGAGTTGTTCTCATAACTGTAGGAAGATTCATTATTACAAGAGTAAGAGAACCGGCCAGAATTGATGTCTTAAGTCCAAGGAATTGGCAAAAAAACAGCATGCCAACAAGGCCATAGACTATCGAAGGCACTCCTGAAAGAGTTTCTGACGCATATTCAATTACTTTAACAACTTTTTCATTTGTCGCATATTCTGTCAAATAAACGGCAGCACCTACACCTAGTGGAAGAACAATTACAAGGGTTGTAATTATCATGTACACTGTGTTCAATATGTCAGGAAGAATGCCAATATTGCCTGAAAGATAGCTTGGTTTTGTCGATACCAAATTCCAGCTTATGTTTGGAAATCCTATTGCAAAAACATAACAGACAAAAGCCAAAACCAGTACAGCTACAAGCACTACAGCTGTGTACATGAACGTTTTCATCATTATTTTATAAAGACTTCTGCGTCTATCTTTATGTTTCATTTCTTTTTATTGTCCTTCTTTAATATTGCATTGAGTGTTGCATTTACCATGAGAATAAAGAGGTAAAGAACCAAAGCTATTGAGAATAAGGCCTGCCTTTGAAGTCCGCCGGAATATGCCATTTCACTTGCAACGGCTGTTGTAAGAAATCTAACGCTTTGAAACAAGTCTCCATTTGAAAGAATGGGCAAGTTTGCAACATTTCCGGACACCATCATAACAGCCATTGCCTCTCCTATTGCTCTTCCCACCCCCAATACTATAGATGCCGCTATTCCGCTTTTTGCAGCCGGAACCGATACTCTGAAAAATGTCTCTACTTCATTTGCACCAAGTGCCAAAGATGCATATTCGTATTCTTTGGGAACAGCATCCAATGCATTGACAGACACCTTTATAATTGAAGGAAGTACCATTACAGACAAAACGATTATTGCTGCAAGCAGGCTTGCTCCATCAGGAATGCCAAAAACCTTTTGTATCCACGGAACTATGACAAGCATACCAACAAGACCATAAACAACAGACGGAATGCCGGCAAGAAGCTCTATTGCACACATCAATACTGCTTTTACCTTTTTAGGCGCAAATTTTGACAAATACACAGCTGTGAAAAAACCAATGGGAACACCCAAAAGCATAGCTCCAGATGTTCCGTATACACTCGTAAGAATAAAGGCAAGTATTCCGTATGACGGTTCAGCTGCCGTAGATGCCCATGTTTTTCCAAAAAGAAAATCAACAATTCCAATTTTGAAAATTGCAGGAGTCCCGCTTATAACCAAGTAAACAGTTATAAGAGCGACACATCCAACAGTCAAAAGGCCACATGTAAGGAAAACTCCATGCATGACAGCCTCTACTTTCTTTTTTCTTTTGTTTCTTTGGCTTTTTGCAAAACTTACATCCGTGTTATTGGCCCGGCTGTTATCTTGGCTTAAAGCATTTGCCGTGCCGGATATCAACTTACCGCCGGACATAAACTTACGGTCAGCCATTAGTTTACAGCCACGGCACCAGCCAAACTTATTACACTGGAAGCCTCTTTTGAAGTGATGTAATCAAAGAACATTTGAGCTGCGTCAGAAAGCTGTACACCTTCTTTTGTTACAAGTACAAACGGTCTTTGAATTGGATATGTACCGTCTTTTACTGTCTCTTCACTTGGAATAACACCGTTTACAGCAATTACTTTAACAGTATCTTTGACAGATGCCAGCGATGCATAGCCTATTGC
>CAVGEF010000029.1:0-4310 GCA_963628205.1 Bacteroidaceae bacterium | reverse complement strand
TTCTGAGTGCCTTTGCCTCGATTTGTCTGATTCTTTCTCTTGTTACTTCAAAATACAACCCAACTTCTTCCAGTGTCAATGAGTATCCGTCCTCAAGGCCAAAACGCATCTTAAGAACTTCCTGCTCTCTTGGTGGAAGTGTAGCAAGAACTTCCTGCAACTGTTCCTGAAGTAGTGCAAATGAAGTTTGAGTTGCCGGATTTTCAACTTCTTTATCTTCAATGAAGTCAGAAAGAAGTGAATCTTCCTCTTCTCCAACCGGAGTTTCAAGGCTGATTGGTTCTCTTGCAACATTTTTAACAGTTTTGACTTTACTTTCAGGCCAACCGAGTTTTTCTGCAATTTCTTCGTCAGTAGGTTCTCTTCCCAAAGTTTGCATAAGCATTCTGGATTCCCTGACAACCTTATTGATTTGCTCAATCATGTGAACAGGAACTCTAATTGTTCTTGCCTGGTCGCTGATACTTCTTGTAATAGCCTGTCTTATCCACCATGTTGCATAAGTTGAGAATTTATACCCTTTACGATATTCAAATTTCTCAACAGCTTTGATAAGTCCAATGTTGCCTTCTTGAATAAGGTCAAAGAAGTGAAGCCCTCTGTTTGTATATTTTTTGGCAATAGAAACGACAAGCCTTAGGTTTGCCTGAATAAGCCTGTCCTTAGCCGTTTTAAGCATCTTCATTCCACGCTTAATTTCTTGTGCCTGCGCCAAAATTACTTCACAACTGTCTTCAAATTCAAACTCAATCTTTCTAAGACTTCTAACTGTAGTTTGATACTCAGTTATAAGCTCTTTGATATCATCAATTTGCATTTGAAGTCTTTCTTCAACCATGTCTCTCTTGCTTGTTGTTACAAGATCTCTGGAAAGCTGTCTTACTTCTTTATCATTTGAAACCTGGAGTTTTTGCTCAAGAATTGCTCTATTGTTTTTAAGTTCAATAATGTCATGTTCAGCTGTGGTGAATTTGTCTGTGAACATGGTAATTTCTTCAGGTTGCAAATCTATTTGAGAAAGTTTCTTCAAAAGTTGATTTTTCTTTTTAACCAACTCATCGCTCTTAAGGACCTCTTCACCGGAGGCAAGCTTGTTTTGTTTGAGTTCAACATAGTTACGAAGAGAGCTTTGGAACTCTTTAAGAGTATCTTTGTAGAACGTAGAATATCTTTTTTGTTCTGCTATGAGCTCTTTTTGGTCCTTTGCACTGTAATCTTCTGCATCTTCATATCTTGTATTGAGTTTTTCAAGAATAGTTGCAAAACAGGTAATCATTATTCCTGATTTTTGAATAACACCCTTGATTATCAAAGCACCCTCTTCCATTTGTTTGGAAAGCTCAACTTCTTCTTCTGCGGTAAGAAGAGTTTCTTTTCCAATTTCACGAAGATATAGCCTAATTGGATCATCAGAGCTTGTTTCACCTTTGTCAGTTCCAAGTACACTTGGTCTATGAACTACATGCTCAACATCATCATCAATGTTGGCCATTGCATCTATTGGACCTGCACTGTCGCTGAAATTTTCAAGAATAAAGCTTTTGGTATATGAATCTTTCTCATCTATTCTGTCATCATCTTCATCTTCGAGATCGTCATCGTCATCGGCCTCTTCCGGTTCAGAATCGTCATCCAAAGAATCCAAATCTTCGACAGAAAGAATTGAGTCATCGTCTACATCATCTCCCAAAAGCTCGTCATCGGCCTCTTCTTCCTCGATTTCTTCCATTTCGTCTGTAGGAGGTTCTTCCATGAAATCTGAGGCAACGACGTCGCTTTCTGATATAATGAGGTTCTTTTTTTCAAGTTGATGCTTAAAGTATTCAATATCCTCGTCTGTATCTACATGTTCAGATAACAAATAGTCTTTCAAATCCGATACAGTAAACTTGTTTTCATTTTGAGCTGAGAAAATCAGTTTTTGTAATATTTCCTGTTTATTTTCCTCTGTCATCTTTATTCCCTGTTATCCATTTCCTGTTTAAGCTTCTCAATATCTCTATCCAAAGAAGCTTTCATGGCAAGATATTCTGCCACGTCTTCTGCCTTAAGCCCTTCCAACTCTCCACTGCTTAAAAGCCTGAGCACTCTGCTTCTTTTCTCTTCAAGATGTCTCAACTGAATTTGAAAAATTGCATCTTCAAGAACTTTTTCTGCATTTTGGCGGTCATACATTGGACTGGCAAATGCGCTTACTGTCAAATCTTTCAAATCTTGTTCTGAAATCATTTGAAGAACCATTTCATTTGTTTTGAGATTTTGTCGAGATGCATCTTCCAGAACCGTATAAAGCTTTCTTGCTGAAGGATCTACCATATCAGATACCTTGACATGTGTTCTGAATGTCTCAAATAAATCTCTGTTCTTCATTAAAATAAGCATTGCATTGAGCTCTGTAGAAGCTTTGAGCGGGTTATATGCATTTTTAGCTGCCACGTCATCTTCAATTATCTCAGGCTGTGTGCCACGCTGCTTCATGTAGTCATTCAATACTTTTTCTTCCGGTATTCTAAGAACGTCTGAAAGATATTTTATATACCCTTGACGTTCGATGTCTGAGCTCGTTGCGTCAAGATAAGGCCTAACCTCCTTGAAAACAGATGATTTGCCTTTAGGCTGCCGTATATCATACATTTTTAAGGCCGATGATACAAGATAAGAAAAGCCTGTAACAGAATTTACAGCACTTTTTGCAAGCTCTTCTTCTCCTTTTTCCTCAAGCATTTGGGAGGCGTCTTTTGCACCTTCCAATCTTACGACATAGTTGGAAAGATCCATCTTTTGGCATATCAACAAAGCCTTTGCTGCAGCATTTTGTCCAGCAGAGTCAGAATCAAATAAAACATATACTTTATCGCAGTATCTTTTTATAAGTCTTGCCTGCTCTTCAGTAAATGCCGTTCCCAAAGGTGCTACTGCATACTCTATGCCTGCCTGGTGTAAGGAAATTACATCAAAATTGCCTTCGCAAAGAAGTATTTTCTTTTGCTCTTTGATAGCCGGTAAGCTTTCATAAAAACCAAAAAGAATATTTCTTTTGCTGTAAATAATCGTCTCAGGCGTATTGATGTACTTTGCTTTGCTTTCGCCTGAAAGATCTCTTGCTCCAAAGGCTACACAATTTCCTTGCCATGTCCGTATGGGGAACATAATACGATTACGAAATAAAGGCAAATTTTCATAATTTTTACTGAAAAGACCACTTTCTTTTAAGACTTCATCAGAGTAGTTGTTCTTTTTGAGAAAAGAATACAGCCACTTGGCATCATCAGGAGCATAACCTAATTGGAACTTCTCTATGGTTTTTGCATCTACTTTTCTTTTATCTAAATAATTTCGAGCTCCCTGAGCCTGCTCATGATTTAACAATATTGAGTGATAAGACTTATACAGTCTGTTATACAACTCTTCAATGGCTTTTTGTTTGCTGTACTGTTTTTTTTCTGCTTCAGATTCTTCTTTTAGTTCAACGCCGGCTTTTTTGGCAAGTATTTCAACAGCTTCAGGAAAGCTGACATGTTCAATTTCCATTATAAAATCAAATATAGTTCCGCCCTTGCCACAACCAAAACATTTGAAAAACCCACCGCTGTCCAAAACTGTAAAAGAAGGTGTTTTTTCATGATGAAAAGGACATAGCCCCCAATGCCTGTCCCCTTTTCGTGTTAATTTGACATACTGTGATACAACTTCACTTACAGAGAGTCTGTTTTTTATGGTCTCAATTATTGCTTCTGAATACTTTGCCATTAAAAACCGCTTACTCTAAAACCATAATTGGTCTGTTGTCTAACCTAAATTGAAGACGCTCTTCAATTTCCTTTTTAGTATACAGTTTACCCTTTCCAATTCCAGGGCAAGCTTTAGCTTCTTCTTTCCATGTTTCTTCGCTTTCAAGTACATGGGCCCAAAACGGGTATGTCATACATTGTCTTGGACGTGTTTTATAAACGGAACAGCCTTTGGGAGAAAGAAAAATACAATCGTAGTTTTCTTTTTCTTTTAAGCTCAGCATCTTAAAAGAACCCATGTTAACGTATCTGCAATAAGTCTCAATAAATTTTTGTTTGTCAAGACCAAGACCGGCTGACATTCTTGTAACATCATCTTCACCTAAAAGAACATAGCCGGGCTCGCTACTGCAACAGTAGTTACAGCATTGGCATTCAAAACAAAGTCCTTTTTCGTAGAAGCAGTTACTCATCACAGCCCCTGTAAAAGCGTAAAAACGTCTATAAACAATCAAGGCCTTCCCCAAAAGAAGAAGACCTTAAGACTTGGAGAGAGAAGGATTCGGACCTTCGAAGGCT
>CAVGEF010000028.1:0-3024 GCA_963628205.1 Bacteroidaceae bacterium | reverse complement strand
ATATGTGGATTGTAGAGGTTTCTACAAAATGAGCTTTGTGAAGATTAGATTTGCCCTTTGCGAGATAAAAGGCATTTCTGAAAACTTAGATACAAAGGCAAAGCTAAGAAGTATGAAGGCAGTTTTGCAAAATGTTTTGTAAGAACTTTTCTAAAATGAACTTCTTAAGGCTACTGCGAGTTTTCGCGGTAGCCTTTCTTTTAGAGTGAGCCCCCCCCCCGGGTTAGAAATTTCTTACTTCTTTTCTAATCATATAGCCTTTTTCCAATTGTAAATTTGTTTTTATATAACCTGTTCTACAGTGGTCTATGTGGCCTGTTTCATTGAAAGAACTGTCAAGAACTGTGGCACTTGGCTCTTTGAGAGATAAGACGTCCGGGCCAATGAATTCAATTGGCTCTCCTGTTCTTATTTGGTTTTTAATATCAACTTCATATATCCCGGGTTTTACTTTTTCTCCAATAGTGCCCAAAAAGAGATAATCTCTCAAATAGCCTTGACGGGTTGTGCGGTTTACGTTTTCTAAATCACTTGAACCACCAATAAAAGTCTTATCATCTACATCAATTGGACCATTTCCATAGAAAAATCCTGTTGCAAACTCTCTGTGGCTTACATTAAAAAGCTCTTCGCGGTACGGCAAATAATCAACACTTGGATCATACAAATGGTCCAGAGCCTTGCGGTATGCACGTGTTATGGTTGCAACATAATAGATACTTTTCATTCTGCCTTCAATTTTTAGAGAATCAACACCTGCATCCTGTAAATCTTTCAAGTGGTCTATCATGCACAAATCTTTGGAAGAAAGAATTGTCGTATATTCTTCATTGCCCTCAATTGGATAATAACGACCGGGCCGGGATTCTTCTTCAAGAGCCAAATCCAACGGCATGTTGGAATCTTTTGTAAATCTGTAGTTCCAACGGCATGTGTGGGAGCAGTCACCTTGGTTTGCACTGCGCCCTGTAAGATGAGAAGAAAGAAAACATCGGCCTGAATATGCCATGCACATAGCCCCGTGGACAAACGTCTCAATACCCAAAGTAGGATTTGCATCGCGTATTTTGCGAATGTCTCCAAGAGGTGTCTCACGGCCAAGAATTACTCTGTCAAATCCCATATTTGCATACATGCGCGCAGAGTTTGCATTAATGCAATTGGCTTGGGTGGAAAGGTGCATTTGTGCATTGGGGAAGGCAGTTTTTAGTATGTCAAATATGCCGATATCGGAAATAATAAAGGCATCAAAAGGATACTCTGCCATTTTTTCAAGCTCGTTTTTGAGTTTTTGAATGTCATCTTCATGAAAGTAGATATTTACAGTGCAATAGAGCTTTTTGCCGGTTTTTGCTTTCAAATCTCTTATGGCTTGAGCCTGGTCGTAGTCGAAATTCTTGGCATTTGTTCTAAGCGAAAAGTCTTTAAGACCCATGTATGCGGCATTGGCACCATAATTGAAAGCCGCTTCAAGTTTTTCCAAACTGCCGGCGGGGGAGAGAAGTTCCATTTTATGCACGCTTTTGTGTATTTCTTGCATCTTGCACCTACTCTTATTTCATTTCTTTGCATTTTGCAAAGCATTTGTAACAGCTTGAGCTACAGCAATTGCAAGTTTTTCTTCAGGCGATTTTTGCTCTTTTTGCTCCTGTACAGCATGTTCTTTATACTTATACTTGTCATTAGGGAAAGCATACGAAAGAACTTCTTCCATATCTCCTACGAGGTGAAATGTAATGCCTTCTTTTACATTGTCTTCAAGCTTGTCCAAATCACGTTTATTGAACTTTGGAATGAGAATTGTTTTGACAAAATTTCTTCTTGCTGCAAGAACTTTCTCTTTAAGGCCTCCAATTGGCATGACTTTGCCAAGAAGCGAAAGCTCCCCGGTCATTGCCATATCCTGTGCCATTGTTTGCTCTGTAATAAGAGAATATATGGCAGTTGCCATTGTAATTCCTGCAGACGGTCCGTCCTTTGGTGTTGCACCCTCCGGTACATGAAGGTGAATATTGTTTTTTTCAAACCAAGATAAGTCAATACCATGAGAAGATGCAATGCTCTTGATATAAGAGAATGCAATATTTGCAGACTCTTGCATTACTTCTCCCAGTTGACCCGTAAGCTTTAAGTCTCCTTTGCCGGGGATATGCTGTGCCTCTATGACAAGAACATCTCCGCCCATGGAAGTCCATGCAAGACCTACTGACATTCCGGGCCGTACAGCACGTATTACTTCATCTTCGTGGAAAATGGGCTGTCCAAGATACTTTATGAGTTTTTCATCAGTTATTTTGACAGGTCTCACCAAGAGGTCTTTGTTGGAAAGAATGTCTTCTTCACTTGTGCCTTGAGCTTTTAAGTCAGCAATTTTGTACTCGTTTTCTACAATTTCCATTGCAACTTTACGATGTATTTTGTCTAATGCTTTTTCAAAATTTCTGACCCCGGCTTCTCTTGCATATTCTTCAGCGATTTTTTTGAGAATTTTGTCGGTATATTTTATATCAGTTGCCTTAAGCCCATGTTTTGAACGACTTTTTGGAACTAAATACTTCTTTCCAATGTGAAGTTTTTCATCTGATGTATAGCCATTGAGCTCTATGCATTCCATTCTGTCCAAAAGAGGTCTTGGAATTGTGTCAGTGGTATTTGCCGTTACAATGAAAAGAACATTTGATACATCAAAAGGAATATCCAAGTAGTGGTCTCTGAATGTTGAGTTCTGTTCAGGGTCCAAAACTTCCAAAAGCGCTGCGGCTGGATCTCCTTGGTTGGAAACTGTCATTTTGTCTATTTCATCTATGACAAACACCGGATTTTTTGTTTTTGTAATCTTAAGGCCCTTAATAACTTGCCCGGGCATAGCCCCAATATAAGTTCTTCTATGGCCTTTGATTTCTGCTTCATCACGCATTCCGCCAACAGAGAACCTGTAATATTTCTTGTTAAGTGCTTTTGCTATTGAGATACCAACAGACGTTTTCCCTGTTCCGGGAGGGCCAACCAAACAAATAATTGAGC
>CAVGEF010000027.1:0-5256 GCA_963628205.1 Bacteroidaceae bacterium | reverse complement strand
GGATACAAATGACAAACAGCTGAAAAAGAACTTAATCATGTTTCCTGTAGGCACAATTGGCAGGGACATGGTTTACCAGCTTTTTACGAACTTTATCTTAACTTTTATCTTGTTTACAAGAACGCTGACGGCAGCTCAATTGTCTGCTATTACCGTAATTATGATGGGAGCACGTGTATTTGACGCCCTCAATGACCCAATAATGGGAAACATAATTGAAAGAACAAGAACAAAGTGGGGAAAGTTCAAGCCATGGCTTCTTGCCGGCTCTGTAAGCACGATGGCAGTTGTAATAACCGCTTTCAACACAAAACTTCAAGGTTGGAGCTTTGTATGGCTGTTTGGATTTTTATATTTCATGTACAGCATAACTTATACAATGAATGATATTTCATACTGGGGAATGATTCCGGCTCTTTCTTCCGATGCCCATACAAGAGACCAATTTACATCTCGTGCAACGCTTTTTGCCGGCATTGGAGGAACAGGAGCGTCCATTCTCATTCCAATGCTGACAACCGGAGCAATGGCTCTTGGCGGAAGCACAGTAAAAGCTTATGGAATAATCTCCATTGTAATAAGTGTTCTGTCCCCTCTGTTCTTATGTTTTGTATTCTTTGGCGTTAAAGAAAACAGAGACAATCTCAAAGAACCGGCTGTCCGCATAAGCCTTAAGATGATAGTTAACACAATAGTGCATAACGACCAGTTGCTTTGGATTTCATTGATTTTCCTTCTTCAACAAATTGGAAGTGGTCTTGTTCTTGGTGGAATAGGCTCTACTTACATCTATTTTGTATTTGGTTATGAGGGTAGTCTCTACTCACTGTTTACGACAATAGGTATGTCTGCAACAGCAATCTTAATGGTTTTTTATCCCGCCATATCCAAAAAAGTTTCCCGCAAAAAGCTTATGACAATCATGCAAGTTATGGCCATTGCAGGTTATTTGACAATGCTTATAAGCGGTCTTGCCATTCCTAATTATTACAGCATGGACTATTCTCTTGGTGCTTTGAAATTCTATTTAATAACATTTGGTTATATGTTCTCTAATTTTGGACAGTACGGTTTCTACCTTATCATGATGATTTCCATAATGAACACTGTAGAATATAACGAGTACAAAAACGGCAGTAGAAGTGAAGCAATCATTACTTCTCTTCGTCCTTTCCTGACAAAGGTTGGCAGCGCACTTGTCGTAGCAGTTACATCTGCATCATATTTGTTATTCAAAGTCACAAGAGTTACAAATGCCATATCAGAAACAGAAACTCTTGCAGCTCAAGGAGGGATTACTGAAGAAGTCAAGAAAATGAGTATTGATTACACTATCAAAAGATTAGTTAACGACAGTCAAAAAACCGGTCTTCTAATATGTATTACAGTTATTCCTCTCATTTTCATGCTTGCTTCATACTTCCTTTACAGAAAGCACTACAAGCTGGATGAGGCAGAATATGATCGTATTTGCAAAGAAATAGCTTCTCGTAAAGCATAAAACAAGACTGCACTGAAAGCATGAATGCTAAGAAGTGGCTGTAACAAAAGCAGAGTTTATGACTAATGGTTACAGCCCTTTCTTTTTGTCTAAATACTTTACGGCTTTGCAATGGGCTTTTCTTGGGGCATTTGACTTTATTTTGACACTTGGCCTTATTTTGACATTTAGCCTTATTTTGACACTTTTTAAGAAAAAGTCAAAAACCTCTTGCACCTGGCGAAGCAAAGCGTTACTATTTCTTTATTGACACTTTTTGATAAAATGTCAATAAAAAGGAGCTTGCCATGATTCAACTACAAGAAGGCCAATATACAATAGCCTGCATGCTAAAAGAATGTTCCAAAAACTACAAAAATTTGAAAGCTCTTGAAATCTATAAAAAACAAGACAGTGCTATGTCATACTCTGAGCTTGAACAAAAAGCTACATCTTTGGCTTCTTATCTCATACTTGGGGGCATCCAAAAGGGCGACAAAATAGCAATACTTTCTGAAAGTTGTCCAAACTGGGCATTAAGTTATTTTGCAACAAACTTGGCAGGAGCTATAGCTGTTCCAATTTTACCAAACTTCAGCAAAACAGAAGTGGAAAAAATTCTTGAGCACAGTGAATCAAAATGCGTATTTGTCAACAAAACAAACGTTTTTAAGGTTGAATCTTCCAATGCACTGGCAATACAAATTGAGACAGCACATGAAATTAAACCGGATTTTGACACACGCAAAGAAACATCTTCACTTAAAATAAACTTTTCCCAAAAGGCCAATATCACAGAACAGCTCAAACTAAGAGAGCCTCATGAAGACGATGTAGCTTCCATCATATATACGAGCGGAACAACAGGAACGCCCAAAGGGGTTATGCTGACAAATAAAAACCTTGTTTGGAATGCAATCACATGCTCTACTCCGTTTATTACAATACACAAAGGGTGGAGTGCTCTCTCAATCTTACCTTTGAGCCATGTGTATGAATTTACCATTGGACTTCTTTTGCTTCTTATAAACGGATGTTCAATTACATATCTTGGCAAAGCGCCAAGCCAAAACACGCTAATGCCAGCATTAAAAAATGTACGACCACACATAGTTTTGTCTGTACCTCTTTTAATTGAAAAAGTCTATAAAAGAGCACTTGCTCCCAAATTCAAAGAAAGAACAATGTCGGCTAAACTTGCCAAGTGTGTTTTGACATCCCGTTTAATTTACTCAATCGTGGGATATAAAGTGCGTAAAACTTTTGGAGGACGACTTGTTTTCTTTGGAGTTGGAGGTTCAAAACTGGACCCTAATGCTGAAGCATTCTTAGATAAAATACATTTCCCGTATGCTTTGGGATATGGACTTACAGAAACAAGTCCTTTCATTGCCGGATGCGGGCCAAAAGACCATGTTGTAGGAACTCTTGGCAAACCAATTGAAGGTTTAGATGTAAGAATTGCTCCTGAAAACGGAGAAATTCAACTCAAGGGACCAAGCATAATGAAAGGTTATTACAAGATGCCGGATCTTACAGAAATGTCTTTCACAAGTGACGGTTATTTCAAAACAGGCGATTTGGGAGAATTCAAAAACGGCAGGCTTGTAATAAAAGGCAGAAGCAAAAGCATGATACTGGCTTCCGGAGGAGAAAACATTTACCCTGACAATATTGAAGAGCTTATCAACTCGCAGGATTTTGTTGTTGAAAGTCTTGTAATTCCTGAAGACACAAGTCTGACAGCCATGGTTCGTTTAGACTTAAAAGAACTTCAAAAAGTATCAAAAGAAATCAGTATTCAAGACTTTTTGGAAAAGATTAGAGCTACTGTCAATGAGAAACTTGCATCTTTCAGTAAGATTCACAAGATAAAACTTCAGGAAATTCCTTTTGAAAGAACTCCAACAGAGAAGATAAAACGTTATCTTTATACAAACGACAAAGCTATGTAATTGCTTTATGATAGATTTGGGATATTAGTCTTTGGAAGTTTTCTGTAAACAGAAAAATACATTGTAGTGAAACAGGAAAGACCACCAATTACATCTGACACAGGCTCTGCCAAGAATATGCCGTACACGCCAAGATTCATAATATTAGGCAAAATCAATGCAAAAGGTATGACAAGTATGACTTTTCTGAATAAGGAGAAAAACAGTGCATGTTTTGCCATACCCAAAGCTGTAAAAGTGCTTTGTCCTGTTAATTGAAAAGCCATGAAGAATTGCATACAAAAGAAAAGTCTTATACCAATTCTAGCGCACTCAAGAACATTGGAATCTTGAACAAAAAGACTTGCAAAGACACCGGGAAATAACATAAACAATGCCCAAACTACTATGTAGTAGACGAAAATAATGATGAACATAGAACGAATGGAACTTCGTACCCTGTTGTAGTACCTACCTCCGTAGTTGTAACTTATAATAGGACGGGCAGAGGCGGTTGTCCCATGAATGAGTGTCATAAAAACTTCTCTGAGAGAATTCACGACTGTCATGGCGCCTACCCAAGAATCGCCGCCAAGAACCTGGAGTTTGGCATTATAGAGCATTGAAACAGCACTGTTTGTAAGTGCAAAACAAAATTCAGTAAGTCCTAATGATGTTATTTGAGAAATCTTTTTCCAACTTGGTCTAAAGCCCTTAAAACTGAGTCTTACTTCTACTTTCTTACTGCACAAAAACAACAATACCCAAATAGCACTTACAAATTGAGATATTACTGTAGCAAGAGCTGCTCCTTTAACACCCATGTTGAAAACAAATATAAAGAGCGGGTCTAAAACTATATTTATGACAGCGCCAATTAAAACTGTAAGCATTCCTGTTTTGGCATATCCCAATGCATTTATGTAAGGATTTAAGCCTAAGGATACCATTACAAAAATTGTGCCTATCAAATAAATATCCAAATAATCATTTGCATATTGGAATGTTTGACCAGAAGCACCAATTAGCCAAAGAACATTGGATTTTACAAAATAACAAACGACTGTGAGAATTGCCCCCGTCAAAACCAGCATAAAAGCAGAGTTTGCAAGATATTCTTTTGCTAAACTTATGTTGCCCCTGCCAAGTTCCATTGAAAAGAGCGGAGATCCTCCGGAGCCAAACAGGTTTTGAAAAGCTGTTATGACTGTTATGATTGGGAATGCAAGACCTATTCCCGTAAGAGCCAAGGCCCCTACTTGTGGCATACGACCAATGTAAATGCGGTCTACAACACTGTACAAGACGTTTACAAGTAATGCTAATGTCATTGGTATTGCCATGCGGACAATATTTCCCAAAACACTTCCCTGTGAAAAATCCACACCGTTTTTATGTGTACTGTTATTTGTATGAACACTATTGGAACCAGTAGCCGAGTTTTTATTTGAGAGCATGAAAGTACTTTACTTCATACATAAAAAAACGTCCACACCGGAAAACCCGCATGAACGTTTGAAATAAAAAACCCTTGTTGAAGTTTTTACAAGAACTTTTTTTAATAATTTTCTGCATTAAGCTCAAAATAAGCCTGTGGATGAGCACATGTTGGGCATACAGCCGGAGCTTTCTCTCCAACAGCAATGTGTCCGCAATTGCGACACTTCCAAACTTTCACAGTGCTCTTTTCAAAAACTTTGGCAGTTTCAACATTCTCAAGAAGTGCTCTGTAGCGTTCTTCATGATGTTTTTCAACCTGACCAACAAGTCTGAACTTTGCAGCAAGGGCCTTGAAACCTTCAGACTCTGCATCTTTTGCAAAACTTTCGTACATGTCTGTCC
>CAVGEF010000026.1:4505-6048 GCA_963628205.1 Bacteroidaceae bacterium | reverse complement strand
TATTTATAGTATGTCAGCACATAAAATAATCTTTCTTAACCAAAAAGGTGGTGTTGGTAAGACTACAACCGCCGTAAATGTTGGGTCTGCTTTGGCAAAAGAGGGATATAAAGTTCTTCTTGTTGACCTTGATTCTCAGGGAAATCTTTCCAGTTCAGTGTCTGTTGATACTTCTAAGCCCGGAATTTATGAAATTTTGGCAGATGAAGCCTCTTTTTCTGCAATTCAAAGTACTCCGGTTAATAACCTCTATTGTTTAAGTGGTGGTATAAATATGGCAGGACTTGCCGTTGAGCTTGTAGGCGAAGAGAAAAGAGAGTTTTTCTTAAAAGAAGCGTTATCTCCAATAGAAAAAGAGTTTGATTTTATTTTTGCAGATTGTCCTCCTGCTTTGGATTTGGTAACAATGAATGCTTTATGTTGGGCAGACAGCGTAATTATTCCTATGCAATGCGAATTCTTTGCTATGGAAGGGCTTAATCTTCTTCTTAAGACTATTTCTTCTGTAAAAAAACACTTAAATCCTAATTTGGAAATCTTGGGAATTGTTTTTACAATGTATTCAAGACGTTCAAATTTGAACAATGAAGTTGTAGATGATATAAGTTCTTATTTTAAGGACTTGGTTTTTGAAACAAAAATTCCAAGAAACGTGCGCTTAAGTGAAGCACCGTCCCATGGGCTTCCTATTAATGCTTACGATAATAGCTGCTCTGGTTCAAAAGCTTATAATTCTCTTGCAAAGGAGGTGTTGGAACGTGTCAATTAAAAAACATGGATTAGGAAGAGGTATAAACTCTCTCATAGATGAATATTCTTCTTTTGAAGCAAAAAAACTTGAAGAAACCGGAACTAAAGTACAAGAAATAGACATAAATAAGATTAAACCAAACCCAAATCAGCCAAGAAAACTGTTTGATGCAGACTCTTTATTGGAATTAAGAGACTCAATTGCACAACAGGGCGTCATTCAGCCTATTCTTGTTGAAGAGATTGCAGATGATGTTTACATAATTATTGCCGGTGAAAGAAGATATCGCGCTTCAAAAATGGCAGGTCTAAAGACTATTCCTTCAATTGTTCGTTCTTACAGTGATATCCAAAGAATGGAAATATCTTTAATTGAGAATATACAAAGAGAGGATTTGAATCCTGTTGAAGAGGCACAGGCTTTCTCGTATCTTCTTTCGCAGTCAGGAATTAGCCAGGATGAACTTGCTAAAAAGGTAGGGAAAGGTCGCTCTACTATTACAAATAGTTTGCGTTTATTGAACCTGCCTCCAAAGATGTTGGAAGGTCTCTCCTGCGGCGCATTTTCTTCCGGTCATGCACGGGCGCTTTTAAGTGTGGAAAATCCTGCTGATAGAGAAATCCTTTATAATAATATAATTGAGAAAAATCTTTCAGTAAGACAGGCAGAGGACGAAGCTTTTCAATTAAACAGTGGGTCAAGAGCTATCTTAAAAGACGAAACAAAAAAACCTGTGAAAGAAGTTGCAAAGACTGCTGAACTTCTTCAACTGGAGGAAAAGTTTCTTTGTGC
>CAVGEF010000026.1:0-4495 GCA_963628205.1 Bacteroidaceae bacterium | reverse complement strand
GTTGCAGGGTTGAAATTAAAGGAAAATATAAGAATGGCATTATAAAAAAAGGTAAGTTAACAATACCTTTCTCTTCAGAAGAAGAACTTGAAAGAATTTACCAAATTCTTGCCCCGGGAGAGAGCCTGTATGAATAAAAATAATACTTAATATTTATTAAGTACTCATAATATTAAATACTTATACTGTAAGGAGTTGTATATGTCATATGAAGATAAAGACGGCCTTTATGCTGTAATTGATACAGAGAAAGGAAACATTGTTGTTGAGTTGGAATTTAAAAAGGTTCCAATGACAGTTGCTAACTTTGTTGGTCTTGTTGAGGGTGAATTAAATTTTGAAAATCCCGGTGAAAATTTTTATGAGGGTTTGAATTTTCACAGAGTTGTGGATAATTTCATGATTCAAGGCGGTTGCCCAAAAGGTGATGGCACAGGTGGTCCCGGGTACTCTTTCCCTGATGAGTTTGATAAATCTTTACGTCATGATGGCCCCGGAGTTATGAGCATGGCAAATGCAGGCCCCGGAACTAATGGCAGTCAATTCTTCATTACTCATATAAAAACCCCTTGGCTTAATGACAAACACTCTGTTTTTGGTAAGGTTGTTGAAGGCCAGGATGTAGTAAATAACATTAAACAAGGCGATAGAATAAACGACATTACCATTGAGCGTATTGGTGCAGATGCAAAGAATTTTACAGTTACAAAAGAAAGCTTTGCAGCATTAGTTCAAGATGCAGCAAAAAAAGCTATGGACCGCAGAAAAAACGAGATTGAGAAGATTGAAAAAGAGATTTCAAACCGTTGGCCAAATGCAAAGAAAACTGCAAGTGGTTTACAGTATGTTGTTCTGAAAGAAGGGGACTGCAAAAACAGCCCAAAGTATGGACAAGAAGTTACTGTTCATTACACCGGAACTCTTTTAGATGGCCGAATGTTTGACCCTTCTGTTCATAGAGGAGAGCCTGCAAAATTTGCTATTGGACAGGTAATTGAAGGTTGGAATGAAGCTCTTCAAACTATGACTAAAGGAGAAAAGAGAACTCTCATTATTCCTCCTGAGCTAGGTTATGGAGTACATGGATATCCCGGTATTATTCCTCCAAATTCCTACCTGATTTTTGATGTTGAGTTATTGGATTTCTAATTTGTAAGGCACCCTTACAAATTAGAAGTGCCACAATTAATGGTGGCACTTCTAAAACCTGCACAAAAAAGGCTTTATTTTTCCATTAAAATGCCTTTTCTTGTTGCGGGTTTCTTTTTTTATTAATAAGGTTTTACAGAGGTTTTGCAAAACTGTTTTTACAAAACGCAGTTTGTAAGGAGTACTGACATGAAAGATAGTTCTACTGTTTTTGTTTGTTCTCAATGTGGTTATACAAGTTCTAAATGGCTTGGTAAATGCCCTGACTGTAATTCATGGAATTCTTTTACAGAAGAGAAATTAGAAAAAACAAAAAAAGAAAGTAAGGATGCCTTACAAATTAACTCTTTGCTGTTGTCACAGGTTCCATATGAAAATGAATTTAGGTTTTCAAGCGGTATAGACGAACTTGATAGGGTTTTAGGAGCAGGCATTGTACATTCAAGCTCGGTCTTAGTTGGGGGAGAGCCGGGAATTGGGAAATCGACTCTCATGTTACAGGTTGTCGCAGGATGTTCCCATGATAAGAAAGTGCTTTATATTTCAGGTGAAGAAAGTGCAAGTCAGGTGAGACAGCGCGCTGAAAGACTGGGGTTGGACCTTTCAAAAATCAATGTTTTGTGTGAAACAAAGCTCGATAAAATTTTGGCGGTTTTAGAGAAAGAGAAACCACAGGTTGCGGTCCTTGATTCTCTTCAAACTTTATATTCTCAAGAATTCAGTTCTACTTTGGGATCTGTTACTCAAATCAGAACCGGTTGTATGGAAGTAACAAGTCTTTGTAAACGTCTTGGTATTGCTGTTTTTCTAATTGGGCATGTAACAAAAGAAGGAACTATTGCAGGTCCTAAAGTTATTGAACACATGGTAGATACTGTTCTTTATTTTGAACAGGCTTCTATGGGTGTTCGTCTCATAAGAGCTGCTAAAAACCGGTTTGGCTCTGTTGATGAGATTGGTATTTTTAATATGACAACCCAAGGGCTTGAAGGAGTAAAAGATCCTTCAAGTTTCTTTATATCGGAAAGACAAGATGAAGAACTTCCTCCGGGTATTGCATATACTGCTATAACAGAAGGCTCAAGAACTTTTATTGTTGAGGTTCAAGCTCTTGTTGTTGAATCAAAAAGCGGATACAGCAGAGTTTATTCTGACAAAATTGATAATTCCAGAGTTACTCGCATTGCAGCCATTTTGGAGCGTCATGGTTCTGTCAGGCTTGCAGACAAAGACATTTATGTAAATATTGCAGGAGGTGTCAAAGTAAATGAAGTTTCTGTTGAACTTGCTTTGGCTTTGGCTCTATGGTCGGCCTGTTGTAATCAAAGACTTCCTTCAAAGATGGTTTGCTTTGGAGAATTAAGTCTTGCAGGGGAAGTGAGGCCTGTAAATTATTGTGAGCGCCGGTTAAAGGCTGCATACGAAATGGGATTTGACAAAGCAATAGTTCCATACTCAATGGCTATTGAAGAAAAACGTCTTCTCCTTAAACGATGCAAAAAAATCAAAGACGCTTTTGTATTCAAGAACTAAAGAACTAAAGAACTAAAAAAGTAAAGAAGTAAAGAGGAAAAGAGGTGAAAGACTAAAGAGGTTTTTGCAAAACTGCCTTCACAAAAAGGTCTATCAAGCAAAGACTTTTAGCATTATTGGTGTAAGTACTATTGTTCCAAGGATACTTCCAAGGCTTGTTGCAAATAAGACAGTGAAAGCATGAAGAACGCGGTTTTTGAACCAACCTTTGAAAGTTGAAATATCATCGGAGATGTTTTCAAAATCTTTTACTTTTGGCTTTCTCACTTTTGCTTCTATGATACCTGTAATAATTCCAACTCCAAGAACCGGAGAAAGAACTGCTATTGGAGCTGTGATGGCAGCAACCAGCCAGTTAATTGGATGAGCGTTGCAAAGTATTGCAAAGACTCCTGTTGTTACAGCATTTGAAAGAGCCCATACTACGAGGTATTTCAAACCTTGGCTAAAGCCTTGAGTAATGCCTGCAATAACTGCAATTGCAATAATTGCAATTGGAATTGCCCACTGTAAAACTTTCCCCACCTTTGAAGGTTTTGGAGATTGTGAAATTTCACTTAAATCTTTTGAAAGCTCTCCTTTCTCAAGAGCTTGTATTGTTCTTATGATTCCACTTGCATGGCCGGCTCCAATAACAGCAACTTTTTTATGACCCGGGGCCTCTAAAATGTTTGTTGCCAAGTAGCGGTCTCTTTCATCAATGAGAGCTGTTTTTGCACCGGGAAGTTCTTTTGCAAGTTCGTTCATCATTTCTTGTAAGGTATCGGATTTTTTAAGTGCTTCCAGTTCTTCCGGCTTAAACTCTTCTTTGTCAAACGCACTGGCCAAGAGAGTGGAAATAAGTTTTGCTTTATTCCACAAATTACTCTTTGCCCAAGCTCTTTTGAGTGTTACTTGAATTTCTCTATCACAAAAAGAGTATAGAATGCCTTTTTCTTTTGCTATTACACTTGCTCCAATTATTTCTTCTCCTGGAGCGGTTCCTGTTTGCATCCCCATTTTCTTTTGAAAAGAGGCAAGAGCAGTGTTTGCTAAAACCAGGAAAGCTTTTCCTTCTTTGAACACTTTACTTAAATCCATATTGGAGTAGCTTTGTTCTTTGGTTTTACTCTCATATCTTCCCTTGTCCAGCTCAAGACAAATGTGGTCCGGGTTTTCTTCTTCTATGACCTGCTTTACTTCATCAACACTGTTTTGTGAAACATGTGCCGTTCCAACGAGAATTATTTCATCACCATTATCTAAAAAAATCTTATTTATAGTATCGCTTACTTTTTCAACATTCATGAAACACAATATACACCAAAAAGAATATATCTTCTATTGGTCATCTCTTATTCTTTCTATAATAACTGCAATAATTTGAAGACCTTTCTTTATTTGGTTATAATTCACAGGTTATGGAAAAACGAGAACACGGTGGTTTTGTTTATTTTCTCAGTAGAAGAAAGGGACAACGACTGCTAAAGCTTCATCTTGACGATAAAGGTCTTATAAAAGTAAGTGCTCCTTACTATGTCTCTTTTGCAAAGATTGATGATTTTGTTTCTTCAAACACCCAATGGATAATACAACATCAAAAAAAAGTTCCTGTTCACACTTATGAGACCGGAGACAATATTGTATTGTTGGGACAGCAAAAGAGGTTGCTTGTTATGGACCTTTCTATAGATGCAAAAGAAAATAAAAAACGTAAAACGGTGTCCTATTATGAAATAAAAGATGAAGAAATTATTGTGTATGCAAAGAACAATGATATTGATCTTGTAAAAAAAGAAATCAAGAAAATGTATGTGGACACTGTTGCAAAAAT
>CAVGEF010000025.1:13532-23862 GCA_963628205.1 Bacteroidaceae bacterium | reverse complement strand
CCCTAAGGAGAAACAAATCCATTTGGATTATTTTTTTGCCAGCGCCAAGTATCTTCACACATTTTTTCCAAGTCATATTTTGTCTCAAACCCCAAAACTTCCTTAGCTTTTGAAGTACTTGCATAAACGGTTGCAAGATCTCCGGCTCTTCTGGGTCCAATAACATAAGGAATTTCTTTACCGCAGGCTTTTCCAAAAGCTTTCACAATTTCCAAAACGCTTGAGCCTTTACCTGTACCAATATTGAAAGCCTCACACCCGGTATGAGATGAAGCATAATCCAAAGCTGCAAGATGCGCTTTTGCCAAATCCACAACGTGAATGTAATCCCTGACCCCGGTTCCGTCACAGGTATCATAGTCATTACCAAAGACTGTCAAATAGTCAAGTTTTCCAACAGCAACTTGAGAAACATAAGGCATAAGATTATTTGGAATACCTTGAGGGTCTTCACCTATAAGACCGCTTTCATGAGCACCTACAGGATTGAAATATCTTAGAAGAATCATTGAAAGGCTTGAATCTGCAGTGCAAAATGTTTCAAGGAATTTCTCTGACATATATTTTGTCCACCCATACGGATTAGAACAATCTCCCGTTTTTGCATCTTCTTTCAAAGGAACTGTGTTATTCGAAGAATAAACAGTTGCACTGGAAGAAAATACAAGCTTTTTAACTGAGTACTCTCTCATAACATCTAAAAGCGTGAGCGTTGCATTCAGGTTGTTTTGAAAATATTCCAAAGGCTTATACACACTCTCGCCCACAGCCTTGAGTCCCGCAAAATGAATAACAGACTCAATATTGCACTTATCAAAAACCTGAGCCAAAGCTTTGCGGTCACAAATATCTACTTTGAAAAAGAGTGGCCTTTTGCCGGTAATTTGTTCAATACGGGATAAGGCTTCTTCATGGCTATTGCACAAATTATCTACAACGACAACATCATAACCATGTTCCAACAGTTCAACGCAAGTATGCGAACCAATATACCCAACGCCTCCGGTAACAAGAACCATACGACAAGCCCTCACTTTTCAATTTCACAGTCTTTAGACCAAGTTCTATGTCTTTTGCAATCTTGGTATCAATTCTAATTTATATCTTTTGGGTTTTCCAGAGTTATACTACATCTACCATAACAGATTTCATACATTCAAGAGCATAATGCTTGGACTTAACATTTGCATCCTCTGTTGCTTTTTCATCAACAACAATTTTTGCCTGTGGCAAAAAAGCCTTTGCAATAACTGCATTGCTCAGCACGCAAATACTTGTAACAAGCCCGCAAAGCTCAACTTCTTCATAGTCTTTTTCTTTGAGAAAAGCCCCAAGTTCAGGAGAACCAAAGGCCGGTTTTTCAATAACTTTCACAGCCTTGTCTTTATATATGGAGATACTGTCATCCAAAAGCCAGCCCCACGAATCTTTAATACAATGCTTTACAGGAAGTCTCCTACCTTCCAATGTTTCAAGATAGTCTTCATTGTGAGTATCCATTGTAAAGATAACATCAACGCCTTCCAAAAGAGCTTTCTCAATTTTAGAGGCAATAGACGGGCGTAATAAAACAGCTTTATCAAAACCTAAAGAACCGGTTACAAAATCATTTTGAAAATCAACTACAACAAGTGCTTTTTTCATTTGTCAGAACCTCAAAACATTCGAAGTTTTCACAAAGCTCATTTTGCAAAAACTGTCAATTAATTTTACACATTGAACCAAAGTTGTGAATATTATATCATACATTTTCATGAGTGATTATGTTTTGACGTGCAAAACTAAAAGAATCCTACGTCGTCGCAAGGCATTTGATATTCCAGATGTCACAAAAGCAACGCAACAAGAGCTTGATTCTTATAATCGCTCCGATATCAAATCAAAACGAGCTTTCTGTTCTCTATACCGCCCTGTTACAAAAAATATTCTTCAAAGGACTTTTATAATTCCTGTAAACGAAGGCGCAATTACAGGGTATTTCTTTGAAAAATATAAAGACAGGGCTGTTTCAGGCCAGAGCTCTCTCATAATTGTATTCCATGAAGGTGGATGGATGTTAGGGAACATGCGCAAATGCAATGCTTTTTGCAGCAACCTTTGCAATACTACAGGGGCATCGGTCTTATCTGTAGACTTTAGACTTGCTCCAAAGTTTAAGTTTCCAATTCCGGTTGAAGATTGCTACAGCGCTTTCCTTTGGGCTTCTCAGGGTGCCCGCTACTGGCATGTAGACCCTGCCAAAATATATCTCATGGGCTCGTGTACGGGAGGAAACCTTGCAGCGGCAGTGTCCCGCCTTGCAAGAGACCGCAAGGGTCCAAAAATTGCAGGACAAATTTTAGTTTCTCCCGTAACAGATTGCAGAATGAGAACAGAAAGCTATGAGAAATACAAAGACTCTCCGTTTCTTTCAACAAAAGAAATGGATTTCTTTATAAGAAATTACTCAAGAGAGCCAAAAGATATTTTAGACCCGTCTTTTTCACCATTACTTGCAAAAGACAATTCAAGATTGCCTCAAACTTTAGTGTTGGCGGCAGAAAATGACCCTCTATATGATGATGCACGCCTTTACAGTCAAGTGTTATCCAATGCCGACACTCCTTCAAAATTCCTTGTTATGAAAGGTATGTATCACGGCTTTTTACTTTACCCCCAAGCTACCGGATGGCTTGATGTAATGTTAGCCATAACTTCTTTTGTAGGTGGCCGTGCTGTAAGCGATATAGAAATTATAAGCGACAGAGAACGGCATAGACTTGCACGCCGCCCACAGCTTATAGGACGCTGAACTTAATTTCTTTCAGGCTCTTATAGCTCCACAGTATTTGCAAAATCAGAAACTTTTAATGCTTCATTTGGAATGTTTCCAAGCAACAGTCCAATTGACTCTCTCTTAAATAGAAGCCCTTTTTCTCCACTGGCAGAAAAATAACAGTACCAACATTTTTCATTGGCCTTGTAATGAACATCACAGCCCATAATGTAAGAACTTGCCCATCCTTTTTGAGCCGGTACAAGTATTGGTTTTGAAAAACAACGCACCCAATTATAGCCGTCTTTGGATTTTAGAAGAACCATAACAGAACTTGTTCGCTTTTTTTCCTGATCCCAAAAAACAGGGCACTGAAATGCATAAAGAGCATCGTCACAAGGAACAACTCTAATACTGCCACAGCCTAAATTTGACCATTTGTCATCAGGCATGGGCTCCAGCGTTGGATGCTCAGGTTTCTTCATTGAATATGGCCCGCTTACTGTTGGAGCTGTGGCACAGGCAAAATAACGTGAAACTTTTTGCTTAGTATCAGGCAATACAAGATGAGAAGCTCCAAAAAACAACATATATTCATCTTTCATTTTAATGAGTTGTGGTCTTGATACACGAGGATATTTAAGATAATCGCCTGCAAAAGGAATTGTTCTGCTGTCTAAAATAAGACGAGGCTTACTCCAAGTCACCAAGTCCGTTGAAGTTCTCATTTCAAAACATGAATAAGAATCTCTTTTCCCTTCTCCTGTACGATTGTTCAGAAAAGGAATGTTTCTATCGTGTTTTTCATATAGCAAATAGTAGTTTTCGTTTTCAATAAAAACAAAAGGAGAATGTCCTCTTGGCTCAAGAAGTTTACTTGCTTCCCATGCTATACCGCTGTTGGAAACACAATGATGAAGACCAAGCCATGTATGGTAAAACAAATGCCACTTTCCATCACAAGACTGCTCAGGAAGTAAGACTTGAGGGTCACAAAGATTTGGAACTATCTTTCCGCCAACTAAAAGAGGCTCATCACTGAATGGAAACCAAATGCATTTTTCAAGATCTTTCATCAATTCCCTCTATTGTTCTGTCTTTATCTCTCTTACTGCTTTCTTGTCTTCTTGACGTCTTGATTGGAAGATTTACCAAAAATTACAGAAAATGCAAATAAAATAACGAAAAGGACAACACAACTGTCACTTACGTTAAAGGTTGGCCACCTGTCTAATCCAAATAGTCCATAGAATTTTACACTTATAAAATCAACAACACCTTCATCAAATCTAAAAATTCTATCGCAAATTGTCCCAAGGCCTCCGCCTAAAATACCGGCTGCAAACCATTTTTGCACAGAGTTGAACATGCTCTTTTTTGCCCCTATTTCCCATGCTATAAAAGCCATTAAAGCTAATGGAATAATGATTAAGGTAATAACTCTTACAAATGCAGAATTGTCTGCTCCCATGCTGAAGGCAGCACCGGTATTTCTTACATGGCATATCCATAGAAAATCACCAAAATAACTTTTTGCAACAGTTCCTAACGGTATGTTCTTTACGACTAATGCTTTTGTTATTTGGTCAAACAAGACAATACAAATTGTGAGAATAAAGGGTAAAAATCTTCTTAAAGTGCTTTTTTTGTATTCATCCGTATTGTTATTTTTCATTCATTTTCTCTCTACGTTATTATAAGGCTAAAGAGTGACTTGCGTGTCTATAAAACAGGTTTCAAGTCCCATTTTTGAAACTTCATTCATAACAGCTTTAACACCAAAAGTCTCAGTTTCATAATGCCCCAAACACAGCATGGTAAAGCCCGCTTCCATGCAATCATTATAAATTGAGTACCTTGCTTCTCCTGTAATGAGTGCATCCAAGCCGTCATCCAAGGCCTCGTACATGTCAAAAGCGCCATCTCCTGACACAATTGCAATGTTTTTTATCTCTTTATCCTGTCCAATGACCATTGTTCTTGAAGTACTTCTAAGCCCCAACGTCTCAATTATGGAAGATGTTGAAACAGGTTTGTTAAATGTACCTTTAACTCCAACATACGCACCCTTGTACAAAGAAAACGGCTTTATATCTTCAAGATTAAGGCGTTTTGCCATTTGTGCATTGTTGCCCAGTTCAAGATGCGCATCCAAAGGCAAATGACATGCAAAAACAGCTAAATTGTTATCCAACAAAGTTTTGATTTTATTGTAATGGTAGCCCTTTATTGCAAACGGTTTTCCCCAAAACATGCCGTGGTGAACAAATAGCATATTGGATTTGCTTTCTATGGTTTTTTCAATAGTTTGCATGTTTGCATCAACTGCAAATGCAACTTTTTCAATATTTGCATTTTCATCTCCGCATTGTAGGCCATTAAGAGAAACGTCTATTTTGTCAAAAGCCTCCATGTTCAAAACAGTTGACAGTCTTTTTGAAAGTTCTTTAAGTTTCATATTGTCATGATAGTTCATTGACATGAGTTTTTCCACTACCTACAATTTCATACATGAATTTGGACTTAAAAATAGAAGAGCTATCTGCAAATGATGCCGGTTTTGAATATGATGAAACTCTAATCAGAGCCTTGAGAAACGACTGTGGCAAGCGTGGAATTGTGGGACAACCCCGTGCCTTGAGCGCGTTGCAAATGGGAATGAGTGTAAATACAAAAGGTTATAACATATACATTAGCGGTGAAGACGGAACCGGCCGGCACAGTGCTGTGCGTCAAATTGCAAATATGCTGGAAAATTCCAGTGCACTCTCCAAGAAAAACACTTTACGTTACGACCTCATTTATGCCTGCAACTTCGAAAGAAAAGAATCTCCTTTTTTGCTGTGTTTGCCTTCCTCTTTGGGCTGTACACTAAACGTTGGAATGCAGGAAATTGCTTCTTTGGTTGAAAAAAATAACTGGACAACTGCAATTTCAAAGTACGAAGAACTTGAAAAAGTCCTTTTGTGTGAAAATATTCCAGAGCAAAATACCTGTTCACAACCCAAAACAGAGCAAAATGCTCTTGGAAAAGAAAGTGTATGCGACCCTCTTCTTGGCATATATCTCAGACAAGTCAAGACAGCATTACTGCACAAAAAAAGTGAGAAATCTCATTTTCTTGTAAATCCTATTCACGACTCAACAACAAACAAAAACCGCCCTCTTATAGAAGAATATCACCCAACTCATGCAAACATGTTTGGCCAAATAATCAAGCAAGATGCACCTTACCATTTATGTCTTTCCGGAGGTTCTTTACTTGATGCAACAGGAGGCTTTTTTGTTGTACGTGCTGACAAAATTCTATCCCAAAACGGGCAAGGCCAATCACTTTGGGACAGCTTAAAACTGTTTGCAGAAAGCTCCTCTTTCACAATAAAGGCAGACCTTTCGCAAGAAAAAATCTTAATTAGGCCCATTGTCTCAAATCTTCCTGTTAAAATCATTTTAATTGGAAACGACACTCTTTATGACAAACTTTGTGAGACCGATGATGAATTTCTAAGACTCTTCAAAGTGTCTGCCGAGTTTGATTTTTCAATGCCTGCCAACGAAGAGAACATTAAAGGAACAATAGCCTATATTCTTGATATCATACAAGAAAATCAACTGAAACCCATAAATGACGATGCTATTTGTGAACTTCTACGTTACAGTTCATGGGAAGCTGAAATGCGTGGCGAGCTTACTACAAAACTGTCTTTTCTTGGCGATTTGGTATTTGAAGCCAACTACATTGCAATAAAAAACAATATCTCTTCCATAAATGCAACCTGTATACAAGAGGCTATGAACGATAGAGATTTTGTAAACGGAATTACTGAAGAACGCATCAATAAAGAAATAGAAGACGGAGAAATGATTATTTCTCTTGAAGGCTCCAAAGTGGGAGTAGTAAACGGCCTTGCAGTAATGGATAGAGGGCTTGCATCCTTTGGAACACCAACTGTTATCTCTGTTTCTGTGGCCCCGGGCTCTGAAGGAATTGTAAACATAGAGCATGAAGCCGGCCTTTCAGGGGAAATCCATGATAAAGGACTTTTAATTTTGGAAGGCTATCTTAGAAAACAATATGCCCGCTCATTTCCTCTTTCCATTTATGCAGGAATTTGTTTTGAGCAGTCGTATGCAGAAGTCGACGGAGACAGTGCATCTTCGTCTGAGCTGTTTGCTTTACTCTCTGCTATTGGAGAACTTCCTGTAAGACAGGATATTGCAGTTACAGGGTCTGTAAACCAAATGGGTGATATTCAGCCGGTAGGTGGCATAAATGAAAAAATTGAGGGATTTTTCTCAATATGTGAAAAGATGGGACTTACAGGAAAACAAGGCGTTGTAATTCCAAAACAAAATGTGAAATCTCTTATTCTTCCTGCAAAAATAGTAAAAGCAATAGAGCAAAAACGTTTTCACATATACCCTATATCTTCAATAGACAGGGGAATGGAAATTCTCACTTTGCGTGCAAGCGGACAACGCAACACAAAAGGCATTTTCCCTCCAAATACAGCAAACCGCATAATTGAAGACCGCCTCAAACGCCTTTATGAGCTTTCAAAACCATCGGCTTAAGAAAGACCCACATACAAGTTTTGTTTGAGCCTGCGTTTTGCAACCTTCCGTCATTTTTCAGAATTAAACCGTGAATCCCACTCGTTTTCTCTTTTCATGCGCTCGTAATGCTCACTGTCATAGTAATTACTTTTAGATGAATTTACAAAATCATCGGGCTCCGGTTTGTAGTAGTACGTATGTTTTGAGTTTTGTGAAGATGTCTCGTCCTCGTAAGGATTTACAGGAAGAATGAATGCAAGTATTGAGTATAGAATAAGACAAGGCACAAAAGCCGTGCATACTGCAATAATAATAAATGCAAGTCTCACATAAAAAACCGGAAGGTCTTTCCATTGTGCAATGCCCTTGCAAACACCAAAAATTTCTCCGTTTTTTGACCTGTATAGTCTTTTGGTTGCCATTTTACTTCTTCCCCTTTGAGAGAGCCTTATTTGCTCTCGTATTTCTTCTTCAGAGCATCAAGCTCTTTTTGTATTTCTTCAAGTTCTTCCAGGTTCTTGAATTTTTCTTCTAAATTATCTGATGCCTTTTCTTGCTCTTTTTTGGCATTCATTCTGTTTATGCGCTCCTCCATTTGATTAAAGCGTTGCATAAAGTCATCATCTTTGTCTGTTGTAGAAAAGCCGTTGAAACCTTTATTTGCAGAGCCTGAAGAACCAAAAGAGGCTTGCTCTTTTTGTTTTGCTTCTCTCATGTTCTGATATTTCACTTTTGCACCGGAAATTTTTTCTTCAAGTTTAGAAATAGAATCTTTGTACTTTGCTATAGCTTCATCATATTTTGAAAGCTCTTCTTTCAGTGCAGTCAGTTGCTCTGTAAGTTTCTTTTTTTCAAGAAGTGCTTCTTTTGCAAGAGCTTCTTTTCCGTTTGCAATTGCAAGTTCTGCCCTGCTCTGCCAACGGGAAATTAAAGCTTCAAGCTCTTTTATTTTTCGTTCTGCTGTATTTTTATTTCCCATCACATTGGCACAATTTGATTTAATCTCAATAATGGTATCTTCCATTTCATTTATCATGAGCTTAATCATTTTCTCAGGGTCTTCTGCCTGGTCTAACAGTGCATTAATGTTTGAACTTACTATATCCATGAATCTTGAAAACACTCCCATGTTCAATCTCCTTTCCTCTTTGTTTTCTTTTCAGGTCTCTTATTACTGCTTGCAAATTGCAAGGTACATGCCAACTTGTACAGTACAATTTATCTTTAGCATATTTTATGCCAAGCTTTTTCCCGTCCAAAAAGCCTCTTTTTTGTCCATTGAGAGGCCTTTAATTGGCGTTTTATTGATGTTTAATCGTCATTCGTTGGCATTTTTAACCTCTTATGGTATATTTAACCACATATGGAGCTATGTCACAATGGAAAGACAAACTGAAAACTACATAGGAGAATCAGAAGTATTTCTTGATTTTCAAAGAAAAATTGCAGATGCTGCCACAGTAGACAGGAGTGTTTTGGTCATAGGGGAACGGGGAAGCGGAAAAGAGCTTGCTGCAAACAGACTGCATTATTTGTCCAAAAGGTGGCAAAAGAAATTAGTAACTGTAAACTGCGCAGCACTGTCTCCATCCTTAATTGAAAGTGAATTATTCGGCTACGAACAAGGTGCATTTACAGGAGCTGTAAAAACACACAAAGGCCGTTTTGAAGAAGCGCAGGGAGGGACTCTTTTTTTAGACGAAATTGGCAATCTTCCAATCCCTGTTCAGGAAAAAATATTAAGAGTTGTTGAATACGGAACATATGAAAGGGTTGGCTCCTCTGTTACTCATGAAGTTGATGTTCGTATAATTGGAGCTACAAATTCCAACTTACAGCAAATGTGTAAAGAGAGGAAATTCAAAGAAGATTTATTGGACAGGCTAAGTTTTGAAGTAATTTTTGTTCCACCTCTAAGAGAAAGAGGAAAAGATATTCTTATACTTGCAAATTATTTTGCATCCAGAATGGCTATGGAATGCGGGTACAATGAAATCCCTCTTTTTGACACCAATGTCCTAAATGAACTCTTGTCTTATTCATGGCCCGGCAATGTCAGAGAATTAAAAAACGTAGTTGAAAGAGCTGTGTATCGCAGTAAAGGAAATGTCATAACAAACATTCAAATAGACCCGTTTCTCAATCCATATAAAAACAATGAAACAAGCAATGAAATAAGTATAAAGACAAAAAAAGAATCAAACTCCCAAGACTTTGTAAAAAGTACAACTATATCCTATTCGTATGACAATATACCAATAAATAAACTAAATGAAGCAAAAGAGGCCATTGAAAAAGATATTTTACAAAGAGCCTTACTTCAAGCAAAAGGAAATCAAAAAGAAGCAGCAGCCCTCATGGAGCTGTCTTACGACCAGTTCAGAGGGCTGTATAGAAAACATAAAAAAGACGGGCTTTTTTAACAATCATTGTTTGTATTTAAGCGCTGAATTTTATGAAACTTTTGCTTTGAGTTTTGCAAGTTCTTCTTCAACACTTGCATTTTTCTCCATATCAGAAAATTCCTGCTCTGTCTTATAACTTTGCGATGAAACAGCAGCCTGAGCCTCTAAGCGTTCTACACGCTCTTCCATTTCATTAAAACGTTTAATGGCATCATTGCAATTAAAAGAATTTAATTGTTTTTCAATCTCAATTTTTTCTTTCGCATGCTGAGCTCTGGAAACCAAAGAACTCTCTTTATCTTTAACTTCCTGAAGTTTTTCAGAAAGTTTTTCAATTTGAGCCGTTTGACTTGCAAGAATTTCTTTAAGAGTTACAAGTTCTTCCTCAATAGCTTTTACTTTGGCTTCACTTCTAAATTTTTCAGCTATCGCCTCTTTTGCCAACTCATCATTTGAGCTTTTGACAGCCATTTGCGCTCTAATCTCCCAACGTGTTGTCTCTGCTCTATACTCACCAAGAGCTCTTTCTCTTGCCTTTATAGTAATGCTCGTCTCTGCTTGTGATTCTTTTGCTTTACACAAAGTGTCTTCCATTTTTGTAATTGAATACCTG
>CAVGEF010000025.1:0-13390 GCA_963628205.1 Bacteroidaceae bacterium | reverse complement strand
ACCTGATAATCTTTGAAGGATTTTCAATTCTATCAAGAGCATTGTTCACGTTTGAGCTGATTATATCTCCAATTCTTCTAAATACGTTCATGTGAACCCTCCAATATTTAAGATGAAAAAAAGGTAGCAAAACGCGTGCCAAGTCATACAATTATTTTAACAATTTATTATAAAACAACGAGATACAAAACAAAACCGGCTTAAGAAGAACCTTTTGCAAAGTAAAAACAACCTACTTGGTAAAAAATACCAACTACAAGATAGGCCTTTTTGCAGAGTTATAAAAACCAAAATAACTTGTTTCTTAGAACGAAAACCAATGTTGCATAAGAATACCGGCGGCAACAGAAACATTCAAAGAGCCTTTACTGCCACCCATATAGATGGAAACACGCCTTCCCGTGCATGAAAGAACCTGTGGACTTATGCCAAACTCTTCTGAGCCCAAGACGGCGACCCCAAAGGAAGGGAACTCAAAACTGTCTATATTGGCACCGCCAACTTCCAAAGCCAAGACATTTTCACTTGGATACGATTTAAGAAAACATACAACTTCGTCTTGCCCCATAAAAGACCATTTGACAGTAGAAGTTGTGCCCATTGAGGTTCGTTTAGCACGTACATGTTCCGGAGAGGCTGTTCCCTCTACAAGAATTATTTTGCGTATGCCAAAAGAATCGGCACTGCGAAATATTGCTCCAACGTTATAAGGACTTCGTATGCGGTCAAGAACCAAAATCTTATCTTGAATAATTCGCTTTTCAGCATCAAGACTGCCGTCTTGGTTTCTGAAATCCCAATCAGAAGGCTCACTGCCCAATAAAGACAGTATTTGCTCACTCAAATCCTCCAAAACGAATGCTAAAGACTTCTTTTCCAAAGCCTCCATGTTTGACGGAATATCATTAAGATTACAAAGAGGAAGTATTTCATTTATATAGCGCAATGGAACATCTTTACCGTTGAATGCATCAAAAGCAGCATCATGTAAGATAATTGAAATTTTACGAAGTCTTGTACGTTCATTGAGAGTCAACAGTTTCTTCTTCGTTATCATACACTTTACCTTGAGGGAGTATACATAAAGCAAACTCGCCTTTAACGACTTTAAGATTTTCTTTAACTTCAAAAGGTGTTCCGCATATTATTTGCTCAAATGTTTTTGTAAGCTCTCTGCCAAGAACAATGGTTCTATCCGGACACAAAGTGCACATTTCATCCAAAAGCTTAGTAATCCTAAACGGAGACTCATATACAATAAAGGCTTCATTGCGCTCCAAAAGTTCTTTCAATCTTGCTTTTCGTCTGCCACTTTTAGGACTTAAGAAACCTTCAAAAGTAAAAGTTTTTCCGGCAAATCCGCTTGCACTAAGAAGAGTCACACATGCACTTGCACCGGGAATTGGGACCACATTAAAACCGGCATTTCTTACAACATTCACAAGCCTGCTTCCCGGGTCACTTACCCCGGGAGTGCCGGCATCACTGACATAAGCTACATCAAGTCCCTGCTCTAAAAGGTTGACAATCCCCCGGCCTGATACAACTTCATTGTGGGCATGACATGCAATAAGCCGTTTCCCTGTTATCTCTAAATGCGTTAAAAGGTTTTGCGTATGCCTTGTATCTTCACAAGCAATGACATTGACTTCTTTCAATGTCTTAATTGCTCTAAGAGTTATATCATCCAAATTGCCAATTGGTGTGCCAACTACATAAAGGGTACTCAATTCAAACCTCTCACAAAATCATCAGTTTTTTATATAATGATCGTACATAAGAAGAGAAAAGAACATACTCACTTTCTTTTCTCTAAAGTTCCATGCTACGCCCATAGGTAAAAAATGTTCCCTTTTTCCGGCATTTGGAGTTCCAAAAGTAATAGGATGAATGCGTAAAGTTAAATATGTAGGTAAGAATTTTCCGTCTTCACCATGAGAACTGCAAAACATACCAAGACTAAGCAATACATTTATTCCGGTTCCTGCATTGCCAATTGCTGTAACTCTATCCCCTAAAAATGCGAAACTGAACTCAAAACCAACAGCAACATCTGAAAAAGGATTTGGCACTATTGGTGTTATGGCCTCCAGCGCCACTTCAAGCCTTTGTGTCAAACCAAATGTCATACCACCCAAAAGATGAAGCCCTGTCTCATAATGCTCATTGAAAAAGAAAGTTCCGTTTCCAATTCTAATGCCAATATCTTTGAACAAAACAGAGGCCGTGGCCTGTGTTGTACCAAAATCATTACCAAAAGAAGTATCGTTAGCAAAAGAGGTGAACATTACAAAAAAAACAAGCATTATAATAAGTATTTTTTTCATGCCGTACCTTATCAAATATGATACATGGGAGTAAATCTAAAGAACAAAACTCCCCACAGTGTTTGCTTTTCTTCTCCCATCCCAATAAGAACAAAAGGAGAAAACCATTCAAACATATAATCTTTGTCTAAAGTTCTAAAAGGGGAAGCCTCAAGATATAAAGCAATGTCAGAACTAAGACTTTTATTCCAAAAAACAAGACCGGCTGTCACCTTTGGAGACCAAGGTCCCGGATTATAGAGTGTAAACTGCAACGGGTTCCACATAAATCTTCCTATCTCCAATGATATACCAATGCCAAGCCCGTCAAAAAGAATTTGATTCTTACCATTGAAAGAAAGAGAAGACCAAGTTCTGAAAAATGGATTAAACAACTTAAAGTCAAACGGTGCATATGTTACATCCAAACCCAAGGATGAAACAGAATCACTGCGACCTAATACCGCAAAGCCTACGCCAAAGTTAAAATAAGAGCCTGCAAAGACAGAAAAACAGCACGAAAAAAGTAAAAGAGTAATTAAAAAAACTTTAATAGTATTTTTTCTCACTCTCAACCTCCAAAATACATCAAGATATAATTAACCTTATTTGAATAACTATGCCAATCTTCTGCTTGCTCATACGTTACTTGAGATGAATAATCCTGAATTTCAAGATAGTGTTCTTTAAGCTGTTTTGCAAGTTCAGGGCAGTCGATTAAAAGAGCAAGTTCAGAAGCGTTATACATACTGCGATAGTTAAAATTAGAAGAACCGCAAATAACATAACGTTCATCTACAATTAAGAGTTTTTCATGGAGCAAAGAGCCCTCCGGAAACGCACCGGGATTTTCCATCCATACATCAACGCCGGCATCAAGTAAATTTTTTGTGGAATACTTTGCAGCATTCAGCAAACTTTCTCTGTCATCCTGCCTTAAAATCATTTGTACTTTTACACCCCTTGAAGTGCATGCCTTTACAGCTTCATACATGTCGTAATCCAAAATTGGTAAAAAAGGTAAAATAAGAACTTCTTCTTTGGCTTCTGCAAGAACAGAGCCGTAAAGAGGGCCAACAGTTCCTCCGTTTACCTGGTTTGCAAGCCATCCCTTAAGAAGTTCTTTTTCGCCGGCATCATTTCCGGAATAACTGCTTACAGAAGTCTCGCATGTTCCGTCACAAAGTGCATCAAACGCATCTTCTTCAATTTCTTCCCACGAGTACGTATTCCAAAAATCTATAAAATCACTTGATAATTTTTTTGCACAAGTCTTTGAATCAAATACATACATGGAATCTCTGTCTCCACCATTTGCAACAGCATTGTTGGAAATGTAATTTAGATTCATACCTCCAACAGCCACATGCAAACCGTCTGCTACAAAATACTTTCGATGCTCTCTGTAAAGAAGATGGATACCCCATGGAGCACGATTCAGAGAAAACTTATTATACTCAAGCAAATGAACGCCAAAATCTCTTAGGTTGTGCAAAGATCTCAAATAAAACCTGGACTCTGTCATATCTACATAACTGGACGAATCTATAACAAGATAGACATCAACACCACTTTGTGCTTTTTCTTTCATCAAATCAAACACTTTTTGGTTTATGTCACATTCAGAGCCCAAGAATACCGTTGCAATAAAATAGTCTTGCGTCTCTTCAAGCATTTGAACAAGACGTTCCAGCCACAGAGAACCGTCATTGTAAATTTGAGGATATGTTATCTCTACTTCTTCGTACCCAAGAATTTCCAGCTTTTCATCCAGCCTTAAGCTCTCGTCTACCGCAACGCTGTTTGTCATTCCTTTTTGAGACAAAGCTTGCCCATAAGACGTTTTGCAAGAAATACAAAACGCAAGAGAAATTGCAACTATGATAAAAACTAAGAAATTTCTTTTCTTATGAGTTATGTTCATCGTCTTTTCTCCTCTTAGAACTCAGTAAAAGAACATGGCAATAAAGTTTCAAAAGAATAATGCTTAATGATTTTACTTGTGCTTGATACCATGTAGACTTGGCTGTAAGGAGACATAAATTCAGAAAGAAATTGCCTGCATATTGCACAAGGAGGAGCAGGATCTTGCGCCTGAGATGCTACAGCAAGCAACTTAAAAGAAGTCCTTCCTTCATTTGCAAGAGCTGCCATACCGGCTCCGCGCTCTGCGCAAATAGTTGCACCAAAAGAAGCATTTTCAACATTACAACCTTTGTAAATATTGCCTTTTTCTGTAAGAAGTGCTGCCCCCACTTTGAATTTTGAATAAGGAGCATATGCATTCTTTTGAACTTCCAAAGCGCCTGTAAGAAGGTCTCCAATAACAGTATTGTTATAAAATTTTTGCACTTCATTATAAAGCAGGCTATCAAATTCTTCCAAAGAAGAAAAACGGGGAAACGATTTCAATGACGTCATTATCAAGTCTGCACCGTTTTCAAGCATTTCTTGAAAACTTGAGGAGTCTTTTGTTTCAGTTAAGCCCACAGAAAAACACAAAGCATCTTTTGCAGCTCTTTGTCCTTCCAAAGAAGTCTCCACTACAATGCACTGTTCATTAGAAAGCCCTAGAGAGAGCGTGCAGTATTTGTAAATATCACCATGCGGTTTTTGCCTTTCAATATCCTTTTTATAAGCAAGAGAAGAAAACAAAGAAGATGAAAGGTTTAATTTACAAAGGATATTTGAAAGTTCAGTTTCATTTACGGCACCACTTACTCCAAGTTTTACCCCGGCTGTTACACAGTCTAAAATAAAACTTAAAGAAGAATCTTTTACAGCACTTATATCAAAAATTACACCCTTAAACATTAAAGCTCCCATTTAATCATTAGCGCATAGCTCTAACATTGACGCAAAAATTTGCCTTCCCCCGGAACTCCAAAATACGTTCCGTTATCCATTATTACTTTACCTCGCAATATAGTAGTCACAACTTTACCATGAACAGTAAAATCTCTATATGGAGTATACAAAGAAGCAGAATGTACATTGTCATCTTCCAACGTCTTACAAGAGTTGGGGTCAAAGAGCACAATGTCTGCATCTGTTCCAATTTCAAGAGAGCCTTTATTAGGATAAAGCCCAAAAAGTTTTGCAGGGTTAGAACTCATGAGAGCAACAAGTTTTGTAAAAGGAAAATCCTCTTTTTCCTGTGATGCATGAGCCTTATTGAGAACATTGTCTCTAAAAGTATTCAAAAGCAAGAACATTTCTTCCGTTCCGGGAATACCAGGATAAATTGTTCTACAATCATTGCTTGAAAGTTTTTGTTCTCTTGTGAAAGCACAATGGTCAGTTGCAATAACCTGGACTTCTCCGTCTAGTACAGCTTTCTGCAAGACAAGATTATCGGCCTTATCCCTCAAAGGTGGTGTCATGACAAAAAGAGAGCCATCCGGTCCGTCAAGTTTGCTCTTGTCCAAAAAGAGATAGTGAGGCGTTGTTTCAACGTAAATTTCAAGGCCTTTTTCGCGAAGCTTTCTTACAGCATCAAGCCCGCATTTTGATGAAACATGAACTACATACAGCGGACAATTTGCTTGAAGAGCTATTGAACCAAACAAGTCTATTGCTTTGCCCTCAGCCTCAGCCGGACGCATTTTTGCATGCGAAGAAGGAGAAAAATCGCCCGTCCAAGTATCAGATATTTCTTCAATCATTGGATTAAACTCGCAATGAGCACAAACCATAAGACCAAGTCTTTTTGCATTCTCAAACAAGTCCAAAAGGTCGTCGCCTTTCTCAATTAAGTACCCGGTATTTCTATATGTAGTAAATATTTTAAGGGTTTTGATACCCATTTTTTTTAGATCTTCAAGCTGTTTGCCAATCGTAGAATTATAACCATGGCCATACACACCCTGGTGAATTGTGTAATCAATAGCCATACCGGGGCGCATTTCGTCCAATCTATAATTTGCACTGTCAACAAGGCTCATACCTTTGTTGTGATCTGCAAAATCAACTACTGTCGTAACTCCTCCAAAAGAAGCCAATCTTGAGCCTTGAACAAAGCTGTCGCAGGTAACTGTCCCACGGCTTACTAAATGATAATGCGTATGAGCATCAATGAGACCCGGCATTACAATGAGGCCTTTTGCATCAAAGACTTTTGTATCTTTTGAGCAAGAAGATTCCTCAATTGAAGGCCCTATTTTTGCAATTTTACCATCTTCAATTAAAAGAGAAGCTTTTTGCATGATCTTATCGTCTGCAATAAGACCATTTTTTATTAAAATAGACCTCATATAATCTCCTTTTGTGAAATTTTTGCAGTTGAATATTTACACATGTACAACAGGATTTTTGGCTGCCATGACTTCATCAACACGTCCAATTACTGTCTTTTGCGGTGCTTCATGCAGTTTTTGAGCATCACTGTAAGAGATCTCATGCAGTTTTATCATTGCATCACAAAAAGCATCCAATGTTTCTTTTGACTCGCTTTCTGTAGGTTCAATCATCAATGCTTCATGAACAATCATTGGGAAGTACATTGTTGGAGGATGATATCCGCAGTCCAAAAGCCCTTTTGCAATGTCTATTGCTGTTACTTTGGTCTCTTCTTTAAGGCGTGAAAGGCTCATCACAAACTCATGCATACACCTTGTACCATACGGTATTTCATATACATCTTTAAGTCTTGCAAGAATGTAATTTGCATTAAGAACTGCATTTTCTCCACATTCTCTAAGACCTTCACCTCCCATTGAGAGAATAAAAGCATACGCTTTAAGAAATACGAGGAAATTACCCCAAAAAGTACTGACTTTCCCAATTGTCTTGTCGCAATCCCACACGAAAGAATACTCTCCTGTGTCTGAGACAGTGATATTGGGCTTTGGCAAGAAAGAAGACAGCTCTTTTTTGACCATTACAGGACCACTGCCCGGACCGCCACCACCGTGTGGAGTTGAGAATGTTTTGTGCAAATTCAAATGAACAACGTCAAAACCCATGTCGCCGGGACGTGCTTTGCCCAAAATGGCATTCAAGTTTGCGCCATCGTAATAAAGAAGACCTCCTGCCTCGTGAACCAAAGATGCAATTTGAAGAATGTCTTGCTCAAAAAGACCCAGAGTGCTTGGATTTGTAAGCATTATTCCGGCAATATCAGGTCCGAGTTTTGATTTAAGGTCGTCAAGATCTACAAGACCTCGTTTGTCTGCCAAAACTTGAACAATTTCAAACCCGTTGACAGCTGCACTTGCAGGATTAGTTCCATGGGCGGACTCCGGTACAAGTATCTTATTTCTCTCTGAATCTCCTTTTTCAAGAAAATAATTTCTAACAATCTTGAGCCCTGTGTACTCGCCATGAGCTCCGGCACATGGCTGTAGTGTTCCCCAGTCCATGCCGGTAATTACGCAAAGTTGCTTCAAAAGCTCGTGCATGACCTCCAGGCTTCCCTGTACTGTAGAAACATCCTGTAGAGGATGAATATTGGTAAAACCGGGAAGAGAAGCTATTTGCTCATTTACTTTTGGGTTGTACTTCATTGTACATGAGCCCAAAGGATAGAAACCGTTATCAACTCCAAATGCCATAGTAGAGAGTTTTGTATAATGTCTTACTGTATCCAGCTCTGACACTTGAGGAAGTATTGCAGGAGTTGTTCTTCTTAAACTTGGAGGTAATTCCAAGCCTCTCTTTGCGTCACAAAGAGTGCAACAGGGTGCCGGAACATCAAGCTTTGGAAGTCTGAAAGAGCCTCTCCCCTCTTTAGAAATTTCAAAAATTGTAGGAACGCTCATGAGAAGAACCTCCTTGCACAGTCAATATAAAAGTCCAATTGCTCTTTGGTTCTTTTTTCTGTTACAGCAACTACAAGTATGTCGTCGTCTTTGGGCTCTCTTGTAATAGTTGAAAGTTTAACACCGGCAAAAATATCATGCTCAAGCATCTCTTGTACAAAACCGTCAAGCGCTTGGCTATCGTCAAACTTTATTGCAAACTCACACCAAAACGTTTTTTTGTAAGCAAGCTCAAGGCCCTTGATACCTTCAAGACCTTGTGCCAAATAATGGCTTTTTGCATAGCATTGCTGAGCCACTTCTTTTATGCCGTTCCATCCGAGAAGAGCAACATGAACAGCACTTGTAAGAGCCATAAGAGCTTCATTGGAGCATATATTACTCGTAGCTCTTTCTCTCTTTATATGTTGCTCCCTTGCCTGAAGAGTAAGAACGTAACAAGTCTCCCCTCTTGTATCAACGGTACGCCCTACTATTCTTCCGGGAATTTTTCTCATAAGAGGTTGCTTTACAGCCATGTATCCGCAATAAGGACCGCCAAATCCCATTGGAATACCAAAAACCTGAGTATCTCCAATAGCTACATCAGCACCCCATTCGGCTTGGCTTTTTTGCATTGCCAACGACAATGGGTCTGAAGAGATTGCAAGCAAAGCTCCGCTTTCGTGAACCACAGCATCAAGGTTAGTATAATCCTCAATGATGCCGTATTTATTAGGAGTTTGCACAATTACTATTGCAGTTGACGCATTTAGGACATTTTTTATTGCATCAAGATCTACTTGTCCTTCTTTTTCAGGAACAACATGAACAACATGACCTCTTCCTTTTGCCCATGTTTTAACACAGTCTATAGCAAAAGGATGCATGGTAGAGGAGACAACTATTTCATTGCTTTTTCTTTTGTTTGAAATTCCAAGAGCAGCAGATTCGGCAGCAGCACTGGCTCCGTCATACAAAGAAGCATTTGAAACATCCATCCCTGTCAAAGAGCATATCATGCTTTGATACTCAAAAATACTTTGCAATACACCTTGAGAAATTTCCGGCTGATACGGGGTATATGCCGTAACGAAAGAAGGAAGAGCTGTTATGGCTTTAACTGCAGAAGGAATAATGTGGTCATAACTTCCCTCTCCCAAAAATGAAATGCCTTCTACGTTACGGTTTGCAAGAGCACTTATGTGTTCTATAACTTCATGCTCACTCATGTACGAGCCAACAGGAAGATTATCTTTAAGTCTTACTTTCTCATCTATCCCGTCAAAAAGCTCATCGACGGACTCAAGGCCTATAGTCTTGAGCATTTGTTTTTGGTCTTCACTTGTGTGAGAGATATATGGATTCATCAATTCTCCTCTTCAAGGAACTTCTCATATTGAGCAGCATCCAAAAGGTCGTCAGCTAAAACAGCATCTTTCATTTTGTAAATAAATGCGCCGTAAGGATTTTCGTTGACTTTTTCAGGACTTCCATCAAGTTCTTCATTGACTTCGCAAATCTCGCCGGAAACAGGAGAAATAATTGGACTTGCAGCCTTTACTGACTCAATATTGGAAATTTCTTCTCCGGCTTCAAAGGTATCGCCAACTTCAGGAAGCTCAACATAAACTATTTCGCCTAATGCATCTTGAGCATGGTCTGTAATTCCTACTGTTGCAATTCCGTCTTTTACGATAACCCATTCATGGTCTTTGCTATACATCCTGTCAGCTAATACTTTACTCATATAAAACTCCTTATTCTTCGTCTTGTTTTTTGAACTCTTCGCAAAAATGTTCTTTTAAGAACTCTAAATCAAGATTTGGATACAAAACAAACTTACTCAAGAGATTATGAACACGTCTTACAGCTTCTTCCTTTGCACTTGGCTTTATTACAGATTTTGCCTTGCTTAATGTGCCGGCCTTTTCGCCTTTTGTAATTTTTGCAGGCCGAGTATTTCTTAGAACCAAAGCAATGACAGATGCTATCTCTTTCATCTCTGAAGCACCCATACCCAATGTTGTAACAGCAGGGGTTCCAATTCTAAGACCGCTTGTATACCAAGGTCCGTTAGGGTCAAAAGGAAGTGCATTGCGGTTAAGTGTTATTCCGCAATTAATCAAAGCACTTTCTGCCTGTCTGCCATTGATGCCAAAATCACAAACGTTAAGCAACATTAAATGGTTGTCTGTTCCGCCTGTTTGTAATGTAATTCCTTCATCTGCAAATGCCTGAGCTAAAGTTTTTGCATTTTCAACAACTTTTGCTGCATATTCTCTGAAAGCAGGCTTTGAAGCCTCTGTTAAAGCTACAGCTTTTGCTGCCATTACATGAGGAAGCGGACCGCCTATTACAAGAGGGCATCCCTGGTCAACAGAGTCTGCAAACTTTTGTTTACACAAAATCATGCCACCGCGTGGCCCCCTAAGTGTTTTATGGGTTGTAGTCGTAACGACATCGGCCCATTTGACGGGGTCATAATCCCCTTCAAAGACTTTTCCTGCAACAAGTCCGGCAAAATGTGCCATATCACACATAAGAACAGCTCCGCAGGAAGTGGCAATTTCGCGCATTCGTCTAAAGTTAATCTTGCGTGGGTATGCGCTGTAGCCTGCAAGCAAAATCAAAGGCTTTATCTTGCAGGCAAGTTTTTGAATTGCATCATAATCAAGCAATCCTGTTTTCTCGTCTACTGCATATGAGTACGAATCAAACATGTGTGCCGACACATTAAGTCTATACCCGTGCGTTAAATGCCCGCCACTGTAATAATCCAAGCCTAAAAGTCTTTGGTTGCCGGTTTTTTCTCTTATTATGTTCCACTGCTCACGGCTAAGAGATGCAGGATTTGCAACTCCCATCTCTTCAAGAGAGGGAACTTCTACCATTGCATTAAGAATTGCCCAGTAGGCGCATAAATTAGCATCGGCTCCGCTGTGAGGTTGTACATAAGCGTGGTCTGCACCAAAAAGTTCACATGCCGTTTTACAGGCATAGTCTTCAATGGCATCCACGTTGTCGCATCCGGCATAATAGCGGTGATAGGCAAAGCCTTCAGCGTACTTGTCTGTAAAAAGATTTCCCATTGCAAGATGCACGGCCGGACTACTGTAGTTTTCACTTGCAATAAGCTTAAGATGACTTCTTTGATTGTCAATCTCTCTTACAATACGGCTTGCTACAAGAGGGCTTACTTTGCTGATTTCTTCCAGCTGAGCCACATATGAGACCATTGCATCGTCAAATTCTCCACCTGAAGATTTCACATGCTCTAAATATTCTTTCAATGCGCTTTTTTTTGACACTTACGCCTCCTACTTACAACTTGCTGTGATTACTGCGAGCCATTGCAAAATTTTTTTATTTGTCTTTGTCTTTCTTGCGAGAAATCACTTCAGGAGCAACATATGCGGGCATTTGAGCCACTTTTTCTTTGGAAGACTTCTCTGATTTTCTTCCCTTGCTTTCTTTTCTGATTTCACCTCTAGCCATAGAAAAAACCTCCATCGCGACTTTGGATATTGTTTGCCTTTTTGCAAATTACTGAAATTTCCCGGAAATTCCCGCGAATTGTTGTAAATTACTGCAAATTACTGCAAAAAAACACATCAAATAGCCTTTGAATGATACATCCTATCAAGCGTTAACGTCAAACAATATTGACATCCAAAAAAGTTTTGAGTTAACGTACTACTGTTGCACTAATGCTTTCACACAGCACAATTTGGAGGAATAATGGCTAAAGAAGAGGCAATTGAGGTTGAAGGTCTTGTCAAGGAGGCACTTCCTAACGTGATGTTCCGTGTTGAACTTAAAAATAACCACGTAATTCTTGCTCACATGTCAGGCAGAATGAGACAAAACCATATCAAAATTGTCCCCGGTGACAAAGTCAGAGTTGAAATGTCTCCATACGACCTTACAAAAGGCAGAATAATCTACCGCGAAAAATAAAATCATCTATTGCCATCTCTAATTACGACTCTCAAAATGACCAGTGCTGTTTCCAATCCTGCTAAAAACGCCACCATGACAAAGTAAGCGCCCCATGATGCTGTTGGGAACGAAGAAAATTTTTCAAAAAGACTTTCCAATAGCCTGTATATTAAGTCACCAATCCAAAGCAATTGCGCGCATCTTCCCAAAACGATAATCAATAAACCAAGTGTCATTGAAAACCCCGCCAAGAAACCGGCAACAGGGGAAATAATAATGGAAACAGGGTTCCAATAACCCAATGAGAAAAGTTGAATTGGAGCGCAAAAAACCAACACGATTGCCGACACCCACAATACAGAAAAAACTCTTTTTCCTAAAAAGACCGATACTTGCGAGTATGAAATATCATTGATGAAAATAATTGCAATTACAGCAGCATATCCATAAGTGCAACCCAAGTCAGGCATTGAAAGAGGAAACAGCAAAGCCTGTAAGATAAAAGTAGCCCACAGTCGCAGTTTTGGTCTAAAAAAATGCAAACAATACATGATTGCGGCCCTTATTAATGACGAACGAGGCCCCGCGACAAAAACAAAACAAGCAATTAATATAAATGCTGAACACTTGAAAAAGACCTCTATAAAACGCTTTTGTTTTGCACTTCTTCCCAAACCCGATACCCTTGTTCCGCAAAAAGAGCACAATCCTGCAAGGATGCTAAGGTGCATCCCTGACAAAGCCAAAACATGGGCACAACCACAGGAAACTGCATTTTCTTTCAGAGGAAAATCAAAATCTTCAGAACGTCCTAAAAGAAGCATAAGGCTTAAAAGTATTGAATTTGAAACCTCTTTTTCTTCAAAACTTTTTTCAACTGAGAATGCAAAGCCTAAAAGCCTGGATTCGAAGAACTCTATCAATTTTTCTCTGATATCATTTATCCAATTGCGTTCAAGGACTTGGAGGCTGTCAAAATAAAACAATTCATCTCTAATTTCTCCCGCAATCCTTACCTTTACACCGCTTGAGATAAGTGTTTTTTCTTTGCCAATAGCTGTTAGAATTCCACTTGCGGTTGCACTATAACCATATATTGATTTACATCTTTGAGCTTCAAGTCGTACAAGAAAATTGCCGGAAGAAGAAAAAGACGAATCTAAAAGCAATGTTCCTTCTATTTCGCAAACACTCTCTTTGGGAAGTCCCATTTTAAGAGGAGCCTCCCTGTTTACAGAAGAAACAATAAAAGCAGTTATTGAAAAAAGAATCAAAAATTTTATTAAAGATTTGAAGTCAATCTTGCACCGGAAAGTTTTTGAACCCTTATTTTGGAAAAACCCGCCAAACGGAACAAGAAACAAAGCCAAAAAGCCAACGGCAACGGACACAGGTCTCAAGTTC
>CAVGEF010000024.1:2281-4338 GCA_963628205.1 Bacteroidaceae bacterium | reverse complement strand
ATATACCATAATGGATAATTTTTATACACTTGTTGAAATTTATACATTATAACTATAAACTGTTGCAATAATAATTTTTAGCATTGCTAAAATCAAACATTATTTGTATTTTTGCTCCGTTAATTGGAGAGGTTTTCATGAAAAACAAAAAGCTGAATTCTGTATTAATGTATTTGGTATTGTTCATTATTTTCATTGCATTGTTTTTGTTTTTGCAATGGTTCTATTCGACAAGAACAGAAAGTACTTATGAACGTCCAACTTCCCCAGTTGAGGTCGTAACCCCGCAGGTGCGAACGCTCACAAAGGAAATCACCCTTTCTTCTTATGTATCGGCAAATTCAACAATTCCCGTTGTTCCGTATTTGGATGGAACAATTTTAGAGTACAACGTACAGGAAGGCGACTACGTAAATGAGGGCGATATTATTGCAAAAATAGACCCTGAGCCCTATGAGCTGCAAAGAGATCAGGCATTGGCTGCTTATTTAGGGTATCAAAGCTCATTTGAAAGAGTTGAAAAACTTTATAACAGCCAAAGCGTGTCCAAACAAGACTATGATACTGTAAAAGCTCAAAGAGATGCTTATAAAGCACAATTGGAGCTTGCAGAACTTCAAGTTTCTTATACCAACGTTAGGGCAAAGACAAGCGGTACAATTCTAAAGACTGTTGCAAGTCAGGGAAGTACAGCATCAAAAGGAACGCCTATTGCAATCATTGCTGATTTAACTGACTTAACTGTTGATTTGAATTTGGGAGAGCAGTATTTTGCTTTATTCTCACAGGCTTACAACAATTCAAATACTGCAAATTACAAGATTACAGTAACCCGCCCTGAGAGCCAATATTCACAACAAGTATCAAGTACGGCAACCATCAAAGCCGTCTCTCCTTATGTGGATGCTACAAGCCGCAACTTCAAGCTGTATCTAAAACTTGACGACCCCACATTTTTTAACCCCGGAATGTATGTAAAAGTCACAATTGCCATTGAAACACAAACCGGATACTCAATAGAAAGAAAAGCCATGAAACTTGACGGCGGAGCTTACTATGTAAAGGCTTCCAATGGTGCAGGTGAAGAAAACAACAAAGGTGGTGAAACTTTCACAGCTCAAAGAATAGATCTTTCAAATGCTTTTACTACAAGTGAATACGTAATAATTCCTGAAGAATATAAAGATGAGAAATTCATCATTAAAGGCCAAAATGACCTATTTGCGGGACAAGCTGTAAATATTGTAGAGGAAAACTGACAATGAAACTTACACGATATCCTGTTGCACACCCCGTAATAATTGCAATGACGCTGTTGGCATTGGGCGTATTTGGACTTATGGCTGTATCAGACACGAACACAGAGTTCTTGCCGGATATTTCCAACCCAATGGTCTATGTACTCACAATATACCCAGGAGCCTCAAGCAAAGACATTGAAGAGACTGTAACAAATATTTTGGAGGATGACTTTGTAACTCTGCCAAACTTTAAGAGTATGTCGTCTCAATCTATAAACAGTGCTTCAATTATATCAATCACATATCAAGACGGCGTAGATCCTTATGATGAAATAGACGAAGTCAGAAACCGTATTGATGATCTTACAGATGACCTGCCTGACGGATTGCAAGGACGACCTTATGCACTGGTTGGCGGAACATCCATGCTTTCAATTGCTTCTTTTGTTGTTGAAAGTGAAAGCGGAGACATTAACGCTTTGGGTGAATATATAGAAGACGAAATCAAACCTCTTCTTACACAAATATCGGGAGTATCTACAATTACAGTCAACGGAGCCAAGACTCCAACAGTTGATGTAAAACTTAGAATGGACGACTTAAACAGTCGTGAAATCTCTCCTATTGCTGTTTTCCAAATGCTTTCATACAGCAACTACTCAATACCTTTGGACTCTGTTTCATTTGAAGGAACTTCCATTGATGCAAAATTTGACTCAACATATTCTTCACTTGAAGAAATTGCTTCAATTCCGGTTGGTTATTCGCTTGACGGAGGCATGATAAGACTTTCTGATGTTGCAGACATTTCTCTCG
>CAVGEF010000024.1:0-2271 GCA_963628205.1 Bacteroidaceae bacterium | reverse complement strand
TTTGTAAAAGAAGTGACGGTAACACAATAGAGATTACCAACCAAATAAAGAAAATTCTTGCAGACGAAGAAGCAAAGTATGGCGGAGCCCTTAAATTCAGCATGATAAGCGATGACTCTACCCTCGTTAACTCTTCTCTTTCAACAGTCATTGAATCAGGAGTACTGGGTATCATTATTGCCGTTCTTGTCATTTATATATTCCTGTCTGACTGGAAAGCAACAATCATTATTGGACTTTCTATTCCTTTGTCAATCTTCTTCACATTCATTGGCATGCAACTTATGGGAATAACAATTAACCTGTTGTCATTGTCAGGAATAGTTGTTGCTTTGGGCAATATTGTTGGTGCTGCAATTTTGGTTTTGGACCAGGTTTACAGGTACTATCAGGAAACAAAAGACGGAAAAGCCCTTTACAGCGTAAACCAGTCAATCTTCCTTGGAACAGACAATGTCATGGGCTCGGTTATGGGCTCAGGACTTACAACAATTGTCGTTTTCTTGCCAATTGCCATGATGAGCGGTCTTGTAGGACAAATTCTCAAAGATGTATCGGTAACATTCATGCTGTCGCTCTCTGCTTCCTTGCTTGTTGCTGTCATATACATTCCTTTCCTTATGAAAAAACTTCTTAAGGAAGACGATGACGCTCGCAGGCCAAAGCGTGAAAATATAATTGTCCGTGGCCTTAATAAGATTGAAAAACAGTATGCAAGAAGTCTCTATTTTGTAGAGCGCCATATTCCTTTCATTCTTGTTACAGCCCTGCTTGTTGTACTTCTAAGCATATACATTTTACCTAACATGCAATTTACGTTCATTCCGTCAACTGATAACGGCGACTTCTATGTAAATGTGGAATTCCCGCAAACATACTCTCTTGAAGAAACTCACGAAGCAATGAATAAAATTGAAAGTCTTGTAATTGCCAACGTACCGGAATTAAAGACAAATGTCGTTTTTTCAGGCAAAGACATGTCTCCAATGTCGCAATCTTCAAAGAACACAGGAGCTATACATGTAGTTCTGACAAGTGTTAAAGATAGAGACAGAGACATTCATGAGATTATGTTACAAATGCAGGAACTCTTGTCTTCCAGTGTCCCTGATGCCACAATTAGTGTAGAAAACGGAGGGTTTGACCGTCTTGTAAGCCTTGTTTCAAATGGTGGCGGTTATGGCTTAATGCTCGTAGGAGAAGACACAACAGCCCTTTATGAAGCTGCAGAGCGCATTGAAGCACAACTCAAAACATACCCAGAGGTAATGACAACAAGCATAAGTGCTTCAAACGATATGAAAACAGCTGTCATTAACGGAACTTATGACTATCTTACAAGTCTTGGTGTTCCGGCAAAAGAAGCAGGTCTTACAAGTGCCATCCTCTTCTATGGAACCGATATTGGCAAATACAGTGAAGAAGGCAGCGACGACCGCTATGACATTCACCTTTATTCCAATATCCAAGACAGCGAGCTTACTGCCGACCGCCTTAATGATATTAAAGTAACGTCTCTTGCAGGAGCTACAATTCCGCTTTCAAACGTTGCAACTCTTTCTTTGGATGAAGGACTTTCTCAAATCAACCACGATGACAGAGCAACTTCTCTTACAGTATCTGCAACACTTACGACAGAGAGTACAGACAGCGTAACAAAGAAGATAAACCGGTATTTGCAGGAAAACCCGCTTCCAAGTGGAATATCTACCAAGACAAGCGGACTTGGAGATCTTGTTGAAACATCTATGATGCCATTGATACAGGCTCTTCTTATTGCAATGTTCCTTGTTTACCTTGTCATGGTTGCTGTTTTTGAACGTTTTGACCAACCGTTTCTCATCATGTTGCTTTTCCCGTTCTGTATCATTGGTGCAGTTGTTGCGCTTTCTGCTTTTGGTTCATCAATGAGCATTGTTTCAGTTCTTGGAATTGTTTCTCTCATTGGTATGCTTGTCAACAATGGAATTGTCATTGCAGACTACGCGAACCTTGCACGAAAAACAGACAGAGAAAAACTTTTGCAAATGAAGGGTATTGAATTTGATGAATATACCAATACCCTTGGACTTCTCAGTTATGAGAACGAAAAAGCTATTTTGGACAGAGAAACTGCAGAAGGCTCCGCTACCAGACTTAGAGCTATTTTAATGACAACCCTTACTACTGTTTTGGGCGTTATCCCAATGGCTGTAGCCAAAGGTGAAGGAGCTGAGATTTATGCCCCTCTTGGACAAGTCATCATGGGAGGTCTTGCGACAAGTATGATAC
>CAVGEF010000023.1:0-2361 GCA_963628205.1 Bacteroidaceae bacterium | reverse complement strand
GATTTTCTTTAATTATGCTCCTAAAGATTTCTGGTGATAACTCCTAAAAACGGGACCGGCATGCAAGACGCAGAGCAAAGATAATGGCATTGGAAAACTAAAACAAACGCACCGTAAAATGCTGTAAAAAACATTCTTAACAAAGTTAAGCGAAAGAAATATAATTTTGCGAAATGAAAATCTTGGGGCCATGGTACAATGGTAGAACAGTGCTTTCGCATGGCACAAATGGCGGTTCGATTCCGCTTGGCTCCAATGTAGCAAAACTTTTTTTAGACATCGTTTTTGAAAGAGTGATATAATTCTCATGCACTTGAACAAGAACTCGTATAAAGGTTTTGTAAAACAAGCTTTGTAAAGGTTCCTTTGCAAAGACCTACCAGGAGGTGAAATTATGAAACAAATCATAACCATAGGAAGACAGTTCGGAAGCGGAGGACATGAAACGGGCCTTAGGCTTTCAAGACGTCTGGGTATTCCCTTCTACGATAAGGAACTTTTAACACTTACAGCAGAAAACAGCCGTTTTGCAGAAAGCTACCTTTCCAAGATGGACGAGCAAAAACCAAGTCTTTTGAATATTGGAACAGCAGGACTTGTTCCCGGAGCCGGAGTTGCAACATCAAGAGAAATCATGATGAGCCAGTTCTACAACATGTCTCCCAATGACCAAGTATTTCTTGAGAAATCCAAAGTAATCCAAGCTTTAGCACAAAAGGGCCCTTGTGTCATCATTGGACGCTGTGCAGATTATATTCTTAGAGACTACGACACAATCAATATTTTTATTCATGCAAGTCTTGAAGACCGCATAAGCCGTAAACTTGCACTTGAAGAACATGCAGAGCATGACAGAGCTTCAATGGAAAAACTCATCAAGAATAATGATAAAAACAGGTCTAAGTACTATGAATACTACACTCACCAAAAATGGGGAGATGCTACAAACTACGACCTTAGCATTGATACAAGCGATGTTGGCGTTGACGGTGCCGTAGAAGTCATTCTTAAATTCATTGAAGAGTTCAAGAAAAAATCTCTCATGCCGGACAAATAAACAGCCAAATAAACTAAAAACACAAAAAAAGGATGTAACTGACTACAAACCAAAGCTAAAAGAAGTTCCGTCTTGGAATGCACAATCAAAGGAAATATTTGAAGAATAAGCCCCCAAAGAAAGCTCTTTTTGGACTTGTTCTTTTGAAGAAAGAGAGGCTAAATGCACAAGAAGAGCCATGTCATTTACCAAGTTACAGTCGTTTGAAGTGACAGAACAGGAAAGAATGACATCTTCAATATTGCCGGTTGTTGTGTTTATAAAAAGATGTCTGTAATGCCCATTTACCACAGAATTGTAGTAGCCTCCATATTGAAATGCACTTATAAAAGCTGTACTGAAAGCGCCGGAGTTTTCGCTGTTTCCACTATCTTCACTGTCTTTCATTACAATACGAAGGCCCTCTCTTGAAACAAGAATGCCATTGTTATAACCCAAAGACTGCAAATCGTGTGCCACCATTTCAAGTAAATATGCACTGTACAAAACATTTAAGTCTAAGGCTCCCGCCTCAATTTCCATATCTTTGCAAAAAGAAGCATAATGGTCTGACACACTGAATTTGACAATGCATTTTTCATCATCTAAAAATTCCAACTTAAAGTTATCAAGATTTGAAACTTCTTGAGAAATCTCTTCAATACGTTGTGCCATATACTTGTTGTTAAGAGGATCAAAAGAACCGGAATCATCTAAAATGAGAATACTCTTCCATTCTGAATACAAAGCGCCGGAGAACATATTAAAGTTCTTACGCTCTAAAGTACGCGCGTAAGCATCTTTCAATATTGCATAAAGAGATGGACTTACACTCACAGACTGCCCTAAATGATTATTGATGGAACCAAGGCTCACAGAGCCCGGGTATTCTGAAGCAACATCCAGCATTTTATAAGAGTCGGAAAGTATTTGAGAATAAACTTTAGAAAGAGCCTTAACTTGTTTTTTTATAGAATTACTCGTGCCCTCACAATAATAACTGAAAGAGAGCTCGTTGCCATACAAAGGCACTTGAGTATCCTGCAAAGCCTCAATTACTTGATACCCTGCCTCTTTTTTCCCAATGGAAGTTATTCCGTAAGAAAAAGAAAAAATTGCAATAAGAAGAAATACTACAAATAGAACAAGCCTCAAGCCTATATGCTTTTCACTTACTTCTATGTGTTTTGTTTCATCTCTCACTCTGTATCCTCACTTAGGAAAATCGCACTTTTCTATAGTGCTCCAGTTCTTTTTCATTTCCATAAATGAAATGTCCGTTTCCCAAATCTTCCAACTTTGGTTTATCACTGGAATAATCATGC
>CAVGEF010000022.1:0-3273 GCA_963628205.1 Bacteroidaceae bacterium | reverse complement strand
GGTTACACTACAGCTTTAAGGTCAGCCACACAGGGAAGAGGCTCTTTCTCAATGGAGTTCAGCCATTATGCGCCAAAAACGGAGACAAAATCAGGGAATTAGAAAGGAAATTAGAAAGAAAAATAACTCTAGTTTTTTTACATGTAGCATTATATAATGTGAAAGGTTATCCTCTTGTGAACAACTTGGAGAAACCCTGTAAATAAATTCAAACAATGCCGATTTCTAGGAGGGAAACATGGCTTTAGCTTCAAAAGATATTAGGAACGTAACAATTGCGGGGCACAACGGAACAGGTAAAACCGCTCTTCTTGAGCAACTGCTCTATTACAGCAACGTTATTTCAAGAGCAGAACAGGTTGAGTCCGGCAAAACAACCAGTGACTATACAGAGGAAGAAATCTCACGTAAGATTTCAATTCACTCAGCACTGGCAAATATTTCATGGCAGGGAAAATCTCTCAACTTCATAGACGCTCCTGGTACAGCAGACTTCGTTGGAGAAGTTATTTGTGGCTTTAGAACATGTGAATCGGCCTTAATGGTTGTAGATGCAAGAGACGGCGCCCAAATTGAGACCATCAAGCTTTGGAGAAATCTTAACAAGCTTTCAAAACCAAGAGCAGTATTTCTCAACAAGATGGAGCGTGAAAGAGTTGATTTCGGAAGCACTTTTGCACACCTTAAGGAAGAATTCAAAACAACATTTGTACCTGTAACCATTCCAATGGGCAACGGTCCTGATTTCAAAGGCATTATTGACCTCATTGAAAACAAAGCTTATTTCTTCCAAGCAGGCCAAAAGGAAAAAGCAGGTGATATCCCATCTGAATATGCAGACGAAGTAGAGCAATACAGAGAAATTCTCATTGAGGCTGCAGCAGAAGGGGCCGATGACCTCATGGAAAAATATCTTGAAGAGATGACTCTTGAAGCTGAAGAAATCCATCGCGGTGTATGTGAAGGCTTAAAGAACAACGTTTTGGTTCCTGTTTTCTGCGGATGCACGGCAAACGGCGCCGGGCTTACAAGCCTTCTTGACTTCATAGCTGAAAACTTCCCGTCCCCTGTTGGCGCAAAAGAGACAATTATAAAAGAAGACGGCACAGAAGAAGAACTTCCTGTTTCTTCAGAAGGAAACGTTTCCGCTCTCTGCTTCAAGACAACAATTGACCAATTCTCCGGAAAGCTTTCATTTCTCAAAGTTGTAACTGGAACAATCACAGGCGAAACAGACCTCTTTAACCCGGCACTTGGAAAGAAAGAAAAACCGGGCAAAGTTTACAGAGCAATTGGTAAGAAATTAGTAGAAACCGATTCCCTTGTCGCAGGTGACATTGGTATCATCACAAAGAGCAATATAGCAACTACAAATTGCACACTTTTGGGCAGCTCTGACATGAAGTTCACATTTAGACCTCTCAGTTTCCCAAACCCAATTTATTCACTTGCAATTTCTGCAGCTGATAAGAAATCAGAAGACAAGATGAATGATGCTCTTCATAAAGTTACAGAAGAAGATTTGACATTCCAGGTTGCTTATAACGAAGAAACAAAACAGTCTACAGTATCAGGAATGGGAGAGCTTCATATCAACATGATTTTGGACAAAATCAAAGAGAAGCAAAAAATTCAAATCAATACAAAACTTCCAAGAGTTCCTTATAGAGAGACAATCACAAAGAAATCCGGAATTGTTGAGTATGCTCATAAAAAGCAGTCCGGCGGACATGGCCAGTATGGTAAAGTTCTCATTGAGATTGCTCCAATTGACAGAGGTCTCTACTACTCATTTGAAAATATCGTAAAGGGCGGTTCTGTTTCCAAGGGCTATGTACCTGGTATTGAAAAAGGCCTGCATGACCAAATGGAAGAAGGCTTCCTTGCAGGATACCCAATGGTTGATATTGGTGTTACTCTTGTTGATGGTAAAGAGCACCCGGTTGACTCTTCAGAAATGGCATTCAGGCTTGCAGCTAAGGGTGCAATGAAACTTGCTATTGAAAAAGCAGGTCCTGTTCTTCTTGAACCGTTTGCAAAACTCAGTGTTTACATTGACAACCAGTATCTTGGAGACATCCTTTCTGACCTCTCTTCCAAACGCGGTCGTGTTCTTGGACAAGAAGACCTTGGCGGAAACATGGTTCAAGTTAATGCAGAAGTCCCACAGGCAGAAATGCTCAACTATGCAATTGACCTCAAGTCAATGACATCCGGAACCGGTTCATTCGAACTTGCATTTGACCACTATGAAACACTTGCAGGCAAGATGGCTGAAGACGTCATCAAGGCTTCAAAGGCTGCTGCTGAAGAAGATGCAAATAAATAAGATTTCACTTTAAGGTGGTGGTAAAATCAAAGGCTGTTGAAAATTTGTTCAACAGCCTTTTTTTAGAGGTTTTTGCAAAAACCTCTTTAATAATAAAACAGGTGTTACCTGCCCATGTGGTGGCAGGCAACACCTTAAATAAGATTAGAAAGATGTTCTATTTTAATAAGTCTAGTTTTGAGTAAACACAGGATAAAGTTTTATGTTCTCTGCCTTTTGACTAACATCAATACTACAAGAAGCGCCGGAAACTGGATATGTAGCTGTTGTTGCACCTTGAGTCTCTGCCCAGCCTGCAAATGCATATCCTGTTCTTGTAAGTATAGGAAGATCAATTGTACTAGAGCTCTGACCTTCTTTATAGATATTCCTTCTAACATAAGCCTTTTTATCTTCTTTATAATTTTCGCCGTCTTCTGTGTAGTAGCATTGTATTGTATGCACGCTCTCAACCGGCACAATAGTGAAATTACTTTCACTTGTTTCATTCTTATTGAAGTACATCTCAGTATAAATCACAGTTTCTGTTTGATTAGCAGAACTCTTATTAAAAGTACCTCCTGTTACAGTTACACTTACATCCTTATAACCTGTGGTAGTAGTATTTCCATAAGAATTATCCTGTGGGTTCGCAACAGCCATAGCATAATAACCTTCAAATGTTCCACCGCTAATAGTTACAGTAGTTTTCTTACAAGTACTGTGCTGTGCAACTGCAATTGCAGCACCTTTAATTGTTGGGCCAGAGCCATTGGGTTTCATACTATATGTAGCATTAGACGTGAACGTTCCACCACTTATTGTAGCATTACCTGCTCTAATTTCAACTGCAGATCCAGTTACGCTTGTAATAGTTCCTCCCGTGATTTCAAGAGTACCAGCATTAGGTTGGTAGATAGCAACACAGTCTTTATCTGATTCTGTGCCATCATCCCATGAGGTAC
>CAVGEF010000021.1:0-3339 GCA_963628205.1 Bacteroidaceae bacterium | reverse complement strand
CCCCAAAGGCAGAACCAGAATCTGCAGTGTTACCATTACACTACATCCCAAAAAACGAACATTTGGAGAATACAAGAAAAAAGTATACAGTGTCAATAACAAGTAACAAGACAAAACAAGACAATAAAAAGGGACCACTGTTAATCGTTTTTACATTTTTTCAGGCCTAAAGTCATAAAGTTAAGCTTTTTTGAAAGCTGTAACTCTTGCACTTGCCGTCAAATCCAACGGACTTGTAATGCCGTCCTGAACATATCTGAATCCAAGACCTGCTACCATTGCACCGTTGTCAGTACAAAGTTTCAAGCTTGGAAAAGATACTTCAAAACCTTTAGATTCCAGTGCTTTCAAAGAACTTCTTACAAGAGAGTTGGCAGCAACGCCACCACCTGCAGACACTCTTTTAAGTCCTGTATCTTGCAAAGCAGCTTCAACTTTTTTCATCAACATTCCAACGGCAACACGTTGGAAACTTGCAGCAATGTTTTCCGGAGAAGCTTCTTTGCCGGTTGAAAATATTTCAAGCTGGTTTATGACAGCTGTCTTTAACCCGGAATACGATATATCGTAAGGATGATAGCCTTTATCAATCTTTGGACTTGTAAACTTAAAAGCATAAGGGTCGCCTTTTTGAGAAAGTTTGTCTATCATCACTCCTCCCGGATACCCCAGTCCGTAATGTTTTGCAACTTTATCAAAAGCCTCTCCTATTGCATCATCTACCGTTGTGCCAAGTACTTCGACATCATCGTAACTGCTTACTTTGCATATAACGGTATGCCCGCCAGAAAGGAGAACTCCCAAATACGGATACTCAAGAGGGTTTTCAATTTGAGGAGCATACAAATGGGCACGTATATGATCTATTCCTATAAACGGGACCTTGAGGACACTTGCCATGCCTTTTGCAAAATTAAGACCTACAAGGAGAGACCCCAAAAGCCCCGGTCTTGAAGTTACAGCTATTGCATCTATATCTTTCACACCAATGCCTGCCTGTTTTAATGCAGCATTGACCACTTGAGATATCCACTCTGTATGCAAGCGGGATGCAAGCTCAGGAACTACTCCGTCAAAAGGCCTGTGCAATTCAATTTGTGTGGCAATTACATTTGAAAGTATGTTTTTTCCGTCTTCAACAACAGCTGCAGAACATTCATCACAAGAGGTCTCAATTCCAAGGACTTTCATGCTTAGAACTCCTCGTCAAAGAAATCTTCATCATCTTCATTCATTGAAACGGGTGAGAATTTTCCGGCAAAAAACATATCTATAAGTCTTTGTTGTCCCGCCATGGGAGCTGCATCATCTATAAAAGATACAAGTTCTTTGGAAAGAGGTAGGCCGTAAACTTTTGCACCACGCTTTGATGGTGTCTTTTTTGTAGCTAAAAAGTCCTCTGTATTGGGTACAATCATTATCTTATTCATACTAAAAAGGTACCTTCACAAAACCAAATAGTCAACTGCAGGTGTCTGTTAGCACACCGTCAGCAGCACTTTCAACAGCATCTTCTATGGATTTACCGGCTTGAAGGCCGTACTTTTCGACATCGGTCTTATTGCGTTCGCCATGCGTTAAGCATCCTGCTCCGCCAATACAGCCACCAAAACAAGCCATGCCCTCAATGAAGTTTACATCTGAAAGGCCTTTACTCTTTTTAAGAAGTGCAAGCTTGCATTCCTCAATTCCGTTGCAAGAACAAGGTTTGAGTTCAAAGTCAGTCATTCCTTGCTCTTTAAGAGCTTCTTCGACAGCATTTGAAAGCCCGCTGCAACGTGCAAAAATTCTGCCAAAATAGGAAGCTCCGTCAAGATTGCTCAACGGAAGTGTTGTCAAGTCTATCTCCCGGCTGTCAAATAATGCCTGAAGCTCTTCAAACGTGATAACCGCATCAACATACGGGCTCACATTTGGCTTTTTGACTTCCATTTTCTTGGCTGTACATGGGCCAATGAACACAACTTTGCAGGAGCCTTGGGCTTTTTCTTTTATGAACTTTGCAATTGTTGCCATTGGTGACAAATTCGTGGAGATATACTGCTTCATGTCCGGATAATTTTTTTCCACAAACGAAACGAACGCAGGACAACAGGAACTTGTAAGAAAGCCATTTTTTGCAAGCTCTTTGGACTCTGCAAGAGCGACCATGTCTGCTCCCAAGGCAGCTTCTACCACGCTGTCAAATCCCAAGACCTTTAAGCCCGATACCACTTGTTCAAGCTTTGCATATGTGAACTGACTGGAGATTGCAGGGGCTACAACGGCATAAGTTTTGTATTTATCCTGTTTTTTATTCTTGAGAATATCTATTACGTCCAAGATGTATGATTTATCTGTAATTGCACCAAACGGACACTGGTAGACACAGGCTCCGCAGGAAATACATTTGGAGTCATCAATACAAGCTTCACCCTCTTCTCCCATTGATATTGCCTTGACTTTACAGGCTTGCTGGCAAGGACGTTGGAAGTTTCTTATTGCGCTGTAAGGACATACTCTGGAGCAAGCTCCGCATTCCTTACATTTTGATTTATCAATTTTTGCCGTGTGGTTGTGGTCAAAACTGATTGCTCCAAACTTACATACGCTTTCACATCTATGTGCAAGACATCCTCGACAGGAGTTTGTCACTTCGTATCCGCCCATAGGGCACTCATCACAGGCAATATCAATTACCTGTATAACATTTGCACGACTGCGGTCCCCGCCTTTTGCAATTTTTACACGCTCTGCCAAAATAGCACGCTCTTTGTATACGCAACAGCGCATGGTTGGAGTTTTACCGGGAACAATGGACTGCGGAATATCAAGCTCATGCTCCAACAAGGTTCCTTCCCAAGCATATTTTGCTACAGCCTTGAGAACTCTATATTTTAAGTACTGAACTTTTGTATCAAACGTTGCCATAAGTGTTCCTCCTAGGCAAAAATACTAACAAGTCAATAGATATGTCAATAATAGAAATTTCCACAAAATCTCAAGATTTCTGCAAAATGAACTTTGTGAAGATTAGATTTTCTTTTGCAAGATAAAAGGCATTTCTGAAAACTAAAATAAGGCTTTGTGTATTATGAAGTTAGAAAAATGTTCTTTTAGATGCAAAGGCAAAGCTAAGATGCCTGAAGGCAGTTTTGCAAAAACCTACTTAATAATCTTTTTGCTTTCCAAGCTCTTTTCTTATGTACCGGAAAGTACTCTTTTCTCCATCACTTGCGAGCATTTTCAAGAGTTTTTCAAGAAGCTTTAATGTCTCAGGATGAATTAGTACGTGCGTTTTTCTACCCTCAAAGTATAAAAGAGGACATTTATCGTTATAATCTTTACCTTTGTAAATCC
>CAVGEF010000020.1:0-8644 GCA_963628205.1 Bacteroidaceae bacterium | reverse complement strand
GAGGTGGGCCAATGAAGATGGCAAAGGTTTTTAGTGCCTTGTTGATTGTTATGATGGTAAGTTTTGTGGCTTTTGCAACAGAACCTGAAGAAACTTTTGGAACTGGAACTGGAAGTTCTATTTCTTCAAATGAACTCTTGTTGGAAGCTTCCAATACTCAAAACAGTTCTGCACAGGATGCAGTGCTGAAAGTAACTACAGGCACAAATGCAAATACCACCGGTGCAACAACAGAAACAACAGAAACAACAGAAACAACAGAAACAACAGAAACAGCAGAGGCTGTTGAACTGCCGGATACATCAAATGCAACAGAAAACGAGACAAAGAACAGCACTGCGCCTGATGCAGCTATTATCCAAACAGCCCAAATCCAAACAGAAGAAATGCAAATCACAGAAACCCAAAGCACAAATTCACAAGTTGACTTTACTCAAGACACGTTGCTTCTTGCCGATATTCCTTTGATTTACGGAGAAGAAAAGTTCCTTGAAAGAATAAAAGAGAAAACAGGCGGGGAGCGAGAGCCAATTGGACTTGTACTAACCGGCGGTTCTGCAAGAGCATTTGCACATATTGGAGTTCTTCAATACTTGGAAGAGCAGGGAATTTATCCTGACTACATAGTAAGTAACTCTATGGGAAGTATTGTAGCGTTGCTCTATGGTGCCGGTATGAGTCCGTCTCAAATTCTTGAAGTTATGACATCAACCAATTTTGGAGAACTCTTTGAGTTTTCACTCCCTATTAATACCGGACTGTTGGATATTTCAAAATTCAAATCATTGGTAGGCTCTTATGTAGGAGAGGATTTGAAAGTAGAAGACCTTGCAATTCCGGTCATGGTTGTTTGTGAAGACTTAACTACAAAGAGACAAATTTTAATTACAGAAGGCTCTTTCTTGGATGTCCTTGCTGCAAGTTTTGCACTTCCTGTCTATTTTGGGAGTGTAGAATATAAAGACCATGTTCTTGTAGACGGCGGAATTGCCAACATTGCGCCCATTGAAGTTGCATACCAATATTCAAACAACGTCATAGTTTCTACAACTTTTTATGCAGGAAAAGACTTAAACGAAAAAAATCCAATAACAGGGCTTAACATTAGCATCGACATTGGCAAACGCAGACAAGGTGTGATAGAGCTTAAAGCACATCCTGAAGCAATTTGGGTAAGATGCAACGTAGAAGATTTTTCTTTCATGGATTTCAAACAGTCTCAGGAATTGGCACAGCGCGGGTACGAGTCCTGTGTTGAAAAAAGCGATGAGATAGCTCAATTTGCCAAGATATACAAAGGCGAAAAGACCGGTACAATAGAGGCCAATACTGCTGTCTTGTCAACAAATGACAATACGCTTGAAAATGAGTCAGCAGAAACAGCAGAAAATATTGTTGAAGATAGCTCCAATACAATAACAGCTACCGCTAATGCAGCATTTTTAAGAAAGATTGAAAGAAAGAGAGTGTCTTTTACTTCCAGAATACCAAAAGTAAAACGCAGTTATGATATTTACAACAGGAGCAAAACAATAGGAACTTCAACAAGTTTTGGATTTAATTTCAAGTCATACGCAAACAGCAACTATATGCTCAGAGACGATTTTGTTTTAGGACTGGATTACGGGCTTTCTTCCGGGAATTTAGATGTAACGATAACAGCAGGGATTGCAACAAAATTACAGTCTTATGGCTATGATGCATATCAGGACGATAAAATATTTTACCAACATGTAATACCAACTGTGGATATTTCTATAGCCTACTATCTTGGAAATCACATAAAAGCAAGTGTTGATGGTGCCGTGAGTTTTACAAAGCATGCGCAAAATAAAATTGTTGCTGTATATTTTGATGTATTACAATCGCTTATGTTCCGCTCAAGTTCATTCGCAATAGGAAGCCTTCCCGGCAAATTTACTTTCTCATTAGTTCAAAATTTTGAGTTAATTGCACCGGGAAACGGGACTTTGGATGTATTTTATGACCTTACTTCTCCTCTTTTAACAGCAAGAGCTGTTTTTGATTATTCGTCTCATATAGTAGAGACCAATATAAAAGCAGGCGTGCAGCATGTTGGCTGGATTGCAAAAGAGTCATCCAGGTTGTTTGGAGTGGCTTCATTGGATTTGGGCATTAATATAACAAGTGATTTTTCGTTGGAGCTTGGAGCTTCTTCCCGTTTCGCTTTTGATGGAAAAGGCAATATTCCAATTTTCTCAAAAGACGGCTTCATGCTTGCTTCTGAAAGCCTGGAATCTCAAGGAACTGTAAAATCAACTGTGGACAATACACAACAATATATTATTGCAACTTCTGTTGCATTTGATTACATGTTCCAAAAAGATTCTCTTGGCATTGCTGAAATTCTTCTCATTTCAGACAGTAGCCTTGGTGCGTTTTGCAATCTTTTGTGGAATGATGGCTCAAGGCCTAAAGTGCAAGTTGGAGCAAAAGCATCAACAGTGCTTGGGTTTATAGGGCTTAAAGATGCTCCTTTGAGCTGTGAAGTATTATACGACTTTTCAATTAAGAAAGTTTTGTGGCGCCTGTCATTTACGGGTTCTTTCTAGGATAGAAGGCAAAACAATCTAATAAACACTGTCTTGCACAAACCTTTGAAATCTAAAAAGGGGCCTTAAGTTCAAAACTTAGGGCTTCTTTTGATATTGGGTGTGTAAAAGAAAGAGTTTTGGCATGTAACATCATACGTGGAACATTTGCAATTTCATCTTGTGCTGTATCTCCGTAAAGACTGTCTCCTACAATAGGGTGTCCAAGACCGTATGCACAATGGACTCTGAGTTGGTGGGTTCTTCCTGTTAAAGGCGTAAGCTTAAGACGAGTACATTTTGTTCCATAACGGTTTTCAATACTAAGTTTTTCCCATTGAGTAACAGCATTTTTACCATTTTCAAAATCGACTGTTTGATGAGGCCTGTTTGATATATCAAGTCTCATTGGAAGATCAATTGTTCCGCAATTTTCTCTAATAATGCCATAAACCAAAGCTTCATATGTTTTGCAAACTTCTCTATTTTCAAAAGAAAGAGAAAGAGCATCATGAGTATTTTTTGTAAGTCCCAAAACCATGAGCCCGCTTGTTGCCTGGTCAAGCCTGTGTATGCAGGGTTGTTTAATGCAAGCAGGGTACAAAGACTTGACTCTTGATGCAATGCAATCCTGCTTGTCAGGTCCTTTTCCTTCAATTGAAAGAACACCGCTTGGCTTGTTTACTACTACAATATTGCCGTCATAGTATTCTATATCAAGACCTGTAATGTATTTGAGAATTTCTTTACATCTGAAATCACAAGGATTGTAGAACTCTAAATGAGTATTAGATTGTGTGCTTTCTCCGTAAAAAAATTCTGCCATTGACATTGGCTTTTTGTCAAAACCATAGGCACAACTTAATAGTTTTGGCGCACAACAATCGCCTGTTCCGGAAGGAGAATTTGGAAAAATATCACATAGTTTGCGTTTTACGCCATCAAAACAGTGAAAGTTATATAGTTTTTGAACTTCTTTCCAACACTCTTTAGATGTCTCTTTTGGATTGGATGAAGTCTTAACTTGGCTGTCTGTCTTGCAAAGAAGGCTCTTCATTTCATTGACATCAAAAGCAGGCGCAACAAAACCTTCTGCTTCATATTGACCTTCCAGCATGCCTGAAAAAGCACGAAGAACAGTACCGTCTTGGCAGACCAAAACTCCAAACATTCGGCCGTGGCCGGGGCGTTTGAGGCTCAAACCTAAAACCGAATTATCCAGTTCTTCTATGAGCTTTTGACACTGTTTTTTTGCAATTTCAGTTGGAAGGATTGGTGTTTTCATTTTGGTCTGAACTTTCGTTCAAAGTGGCTTTCTTAGAGCTTTTAGTAGTGATATCGGTCTTATCTGAAAGTCCTTCGTGGCTGTAAATGTTTCCAAACAGGTAGTAAATGAGAAAAGCCAACGAAGTTACAATCCAAGTGGCAGGGTAGCATGCCATGACAGAGTTCAGTGTTCCATACATTGGAGGTACTATTTGTAGCCATACTACTCTTAGAATGCATATTCCAAAGACTGTGAAAATTGTGGGCATGAGAGCTTTTCCCGTTCCTCTGATTGCGCCGGAAAGGATTTCAATGAGAATGTATGTGAAATAAAATGGCGCAATGCAATTGAGTATTCCAACTCCAATGTCTATAACATCGTTGTCGCTTGAAAAGAGCATGAATCCGTAACGTGAGAATGCCAAGTACAAGGCTTCAATGAGAAGCGTTACAGCCAAAGACATCCTTAAGCAAGTACGCACGCCTTTTTTTGACCTTTCCATCAATCCTGCGCCGTAATTTTGTCCTACAAATGTTGTAATTGCTATTCCAAAGGCCGATATCGTCATCCAATACAGGCTGTCAAGTTTACTATAAGCTGCCCAAGCTGCAGCTGCATTTGTACCAAATCCGTTAATTGAAGTTTGAATAATGAGGTTTGATATTGTGTAAAGAACAGCTTGAATGCCGGCAGGAAGTCCTATGTATATGGTCTTTTTGAACATGTATTTGTCGAATTTGATATCCTTGTAGACAAGACGGCAACAATCCTGTTTTCTTCTGAGAACAATGATTACAAGTACCAATGACAAGACCTGTGAAAGTACTGTCGCATAGGCAGCACCTTCTACACCCATCTTAAATGGACCTACAAATAAAATATCAAGTACTATATTCAAAAGACACCCTGCAATTAAGAAGTAAAGAGGGCGAGTGCTGTCTCCAAAGGCCCTGAATATGCCGGCTCCCATGTTGTACATGACAGTGACAAGTGCCCCGGCAAAGTATATGTGTATATAATTCAAAGCAAGAGGCATAATGTCCTCAGGTGTTGCTATTAGACGTAAAAGCGGTTCAGCAGTGATGTATCCGGCTACTGAAATTAAAATACCGCATACAATAGAAATAGCAAATGCATTGTGTATGGCACTGTGTACACGCTCTTCATTCCGGGCTCCGTAATATTGAGAAATTACAACTGTTGCTCCGGATGCCAGACCTGTGAAAAAGCCTATAAGAAGGTTTATGACAGTGCTTGTTCCGCCTCCAACAGCAGCAAGAGCTTCTTTTCCTAAAAAATTACCTACAATGACAGCATCCACAGTGTTGTAGAGTTGTTGGAAAAACGTGCCTAGTAGAATGGGAAAAAAGAACCCAAGTAGCTGCTTCCAAATTGTTCCTTGTGTAATGTTATTACTGTTTATGCTCATAGTCGCCAAGTATGCCCCTTTTCTCAATTCTTGTGTAGTCGTATTTGCCGGTTTTGATTATAATTAGCGCATGAAAGAGAAGATTCTTGTCCACTGCTGTTGTGGACCTTGCTCAACAAGTAGTATTAAACGTCTTTTGGATGAGGGATATGAAGTTGTCCTTTGTTATGGCAACAGCAATATTGTGAGCAAAGAAGAAAATGACAAGCGCTATAATGAGCTTCTTAAGGTGGCGCAGTATTTTGGAGGCCTTAAGGTAGTAAGACAGGACTACGAGCACACTTTGTGGCTTTCTTTTATAAAAGGACTGGAAGATGAGCCTGAACATGGAAAAAGATGCCTAAAGTGTTTTGAATTTAATTTGAATGAGGCATCAAAAGTTGCCAAGACACTTGGAATTGAAAAGTTTACGACAACGCTTACTGTAAGCAGGTTCAAAAATAGCCGGGCAATATTTGATGTGGGAGAAAAATTCACAGGTTTTGAGAAAATCGATTTTAAGAAAAAAGACGGGTTTGCTCAAAGCGTGAGAATATCTAGAGAGCTTGGGTTATACAGGCAAACATTTTGTGGTTGTGAATTTTCCATGAAAGAAGAGAAAGAAAGACAATCAAAAGTAATGAACAACAAAAAAGGGTAAAAAACAAAGACAGTCGAAAAAACATATTAAAAGAGTGATAAAAACCCTGAAAAAGCAAAAACACAGCAAATGGGTTAGAAATAGGAGGATTTTCAAATGCCTAATGTACAGCAGACAAAATTAAACAAGGGAGCTCTTTTAGCGTTTCTTTGTATCGTAATTATAATTGTATCAATTTTTCTTCAAATTGCCTGGTACTTCAAAGTTCTTATCTCATTTGCAGTTGTTCTTTGTTTTGTTTTTCTTAGAAGAGGGTATATCTATTTTTACAAAGGAGCTGTACTTCTTCAAAAAGAAAATTCTCCAAAAGTATGGAACTACTTGCACAAAGCATTAAATTCCAATGTTGATGATGAAAGGAAAATTCTTATTTGCTCTGCATTTATTCAGCAGGGTGACGTTCAGTTTGGAGTCGATACTCTTGAAAAATTACTTCTTTCCTGTAAGGACAAATATAGACGGGCAACGGCAATAATTACACTTTCAATGGGATACTGGTGTATGGGAAATCTTGACCATGCCATAGAAATGCTTCAGGATTTGAGCGCTACAGGTTATAAAGACGACAATTTGGAAATTAACCTGGAAACATATCTTTTGGAAAAAGGTGATTTGAAAGAAGCCAAGAAGCTGATTACTCAGTCTCGCAAAAACACTACAGAAAGTAATGGCCTTTTAGATAACCGAGGTTGGTACTATATCCAAAAAGGAGAATGGGATAAAGCAAGTGCTGTATTTGATGAGCTTATCAATGACCGCAATGCAAAATTTCCTGCTGCTTATCTTCACGGTGCGCAAGTCAGTATTCACAAGGGTAGGATTGAAGAAGCTATTGACCGTTTGGGGTGGGCTCTTTCCAAAAAATTTACAAATACTTCCATGGCAAAAAAAGAATATATACAGGCACTTATTGACGGGCTTGAAAATCCCCAAAAGAGAGATGCTTTTGCAAAAGCTGTTGACGGTCATGCGTATGAAGTTTCCATTGGGCGCAAATTCCCGGGCATGGACATTGTGTTGCCCAACGATGAGAATTCATGCACAGTTGTGAGCGAAACTATTTGCACACCAAAGACCGGTGCTATTGAGCAAGACGATAATAAACTACCAAATACTTCTGTTGATGATTTTGAAGACGAAAGAGAACCTAATACAGATCTTTCAGACGACGATATACAGGATTATTCTCTAAGTGAGGATGCAACAAACAGCGAAACTTTTGATGAAGACAGTATTTTAGATACAAGTGTTGATGAAGATGAAAGAGAACCCAATACTGATTTAACAGATGAAGACGAAGATCTTTAACAAAGATTTTAATAAAGAGGCAAGTCTCACTAAAGAGTTAGAGGCGGGTGTTATAGAGGAGATATAGAGCTTAATGCGAAAGTTTTTGAAATTCATTACAAGCAGATTGGCATGGACTTTTTTGTCCATATTTCTCCAAATGGGAGTTATCTATTTTTCTCTTCGTTATGCAGAAAACTACTTTAGTTTAAGTGTTTTTAATTTCATCCTTAGCCTTGTTGTCTCATTTGCAATCTTTACAAGAGACGACTCTCCTGAATACAAATTGTCATGGATAATCTTAATATTGGTTTTACCAATTTTCGGGTGCTTTATGTACCTTATTTTTGGAAACAAAAAGAAAGGACGTTGGGAACGCAGAAGAATTCAAAACTATCATGAAATCATAAATGCGCACTCAATTACTGACTATCCCCCGGAAGGCGCCCTTTATGAAACGGCATTATCTCAAGATGATTTGAGACTTCAAAAATACCTGACAAATGTTACAGGCAGCATAGTTTATGACAGTACACAAGTGCAATATTTCTCGTTGGGTGATTATTGTTATTCTGCTATGCTTGAGGAACTTGAGAAAGCAGAGCACTTTATTTTTATGGAATATTTTATCTATGAGGAAGGCGATTTTTGGAATAATGTGCTTGCAATACTTAAGAAAAAAGCCTCACAGGATGTAGATGTCAGACTTCTTTATGATGATATGGGAAGTATAAACACGCTTCCGTATAAGTATTATAAAGAACTTCGCACATACGGGATTAAAGCCGTGGCTTTCAATGCTGTTCGTCCAAGACTCAATCCAAGGCTCAATTACAGGGACCACCGCAAAGTTACAATCATTGATGGAAATGTTGCAATAAGTGGGGGAATAAATATTGCAGATGAGTATATAAACCATAAAATCAGGTTTGGCCATTGGAAAGACAATGCTTTTATATTGCGTGGCAGTGGAGTATGGAATTATACCTTTATGTTCTTGCAACTATGGGCTTTTGCTGCTCCAAAGCAGTATGCCATAGAGGATTTTTCAAAGTATTATCCTACTTGCAAAGAAAAAAGTGACGGTTATGTTCAAAGTTTTGGCGACAGTCCCTTGGACGATTTTAATGTAGCAGAGAATGCATATATCCATTTGTTGAATACTGCTAAAAAATACGTTTGGATTAGCACTCCTTATTTGATATTGGATAATGCAATGACAAATTCATTAATCTTGGCAGCACAAAGCGGGGTGGATGTCAGGATAATCACTCCTTCAATTCCTGATAAGAAAATTGTTTTTTCACTGACACAATCCAACTATTTCAAACTTCTTAACAACGGTATAAGAATATTTGAATACATCCCGGGTTTCATTCATTCCAAAATGTTTATTTGTGATGATGCCCGTGCAATAGTTGGAAATACAAATATGGATTTCAGATCTTTCTTTTTGCATTTTGAAAGTG
>CAVGEF010000019.1:20431-20786 GCA_963628205.1 Bacteroidaceae bacterium | reverse complement strand
TGACAATCTTGTTTTCAAGATGTCCGGAGGAAAGACCGGAGAAGATGCTTTGAGTGCATTTGTACAACCTTTAATTGAGTTGTTTGATGAGACGTTTGTAATTACATACTTTGTGAAACCTACTAGAGTTGATCGTATTGAGATTGAGCTGTATGAGCCTTTTGAAATTCCTAAAACACTTGCATTTTTGGGCAGTCTTGGGTCATACGTGCATGAAGAATACGTGTGTCTTGACCGTCGCAGCATGACATTGTCATATTCCAGAAAAAACCCAACTAGCTACGTAAATCATTCTTATAAATGTTTTTGTGAAAACGAAATCAGGAGCATTTTAGATAAGACATCGGATTTACTG
>CAVGEF010000019.1:19605-20421 GCA_963628205.1 Bacteroidaceae bacterium | reverse complement strand
CTCCTTGCTCTATTGAAAATAAGACCCATTATCAATCAAAAAGCTCGCTTTTAGGTGGCGCTGAATGTTTGAAAAATGGTACTTACATTGGTTTTGTTTTTCATTTTTACGGCAGAAATAAAAAAACAGTGAAAAAAATGCGCATTAAAAACAGTGTAGGTAGTCCTTTTTTGGATGAGTTAATTGGAATTATTGGAAGTGCAATTGTTTTTACTTTGTTTGATAACGGGCTTTTTGACCTTGCAATTGGACGTGCCTTACCATAAGAGCATAAAGGTATAGAGATGTAAGACACCCCTAAGGCAATCTTACAGAATATAAAAAGACTGTTGCTGAAATCCAATCTAAGCAACAGTCTCTTTATTTGCGTTTTGCCATTTACAGCATTCTGTTTTATCTGTTTTGCAAAAACTTTAGAAAATCATCTTTTTACTTTAGTTTTCTACTTCAAAAGCAGAGTTCTGTGTTGCATCTTGGTCTTTTGTTTTTTGTTCTTCAAGGACTACTTCTTTTTCATGAGCTTGGCCTGCCATATGGCAGTTGTGTTTTTGTAAACAATCAATTTGTTTTTCAATTGCCTTGGTTCTTTGTGTGAGAACAGCAGTAGAGTCAACCAAATGTCCAAATCCGCGTATTAACAAGAAATAAAAATATGCAAAGAAAATCTCAAGAATACCAAGAATTGCAGAGCCAACTATGACAATTGCGACTTCTTCTCTGCTGTAAACCCAGTATCTTGCTGTAGCAGCAACAGTTACAAAAGCAATAATTACAATTGCAACATTAATCCACCAAAGAACAACGCTTATAGACTTT
>CAVGEF010000019.1:16445-19595 GCA_963628205.1 Bacteroidaceae bacterium | reverse complement strand
TTTCCAATTTTAGAGTCACTCATATTTTTCCTCCCCTGGTATGAGCATAAGAAACTGTGTCAAAACAACTCGAACATTTTTGAATGTTCTGTTATCAGAAACTGTTTTTGCAAATCCAAAAGCAGTTTCAAAAACTTTTTGAAAACCCTTCTTATGCGTTAAAGGTTCTACCTATTGCAACTTATTGTCAAGAGAATAGCTTTACTTTATGTTATAGAGTGCTGGCAAAGACCTTATGAAAGGCGTTCTTAGGGGTTTTTGCAAAAATCTCTTTAGGAGTTTTTATGGAAAATTCTTATATCTTTATTTCTCAAGAACATGACATTCATTTTAACCTTGCATTTGAGAAGTACTTAATAGAAGAATTTGACAAAAATTCAAATATACTTTTCTTGTGGCAAAACAACCCAGTTGTTGTCATTGGGCGGTATCAAAACCCATGGGAAGAATGCAAACTCCAAGAGATGGATAAAGACAATGTCTCATTAGCCCGGCGTCGCAGTGGAGGAGGGGCTGTATATCAGGACTTGGGAAATATTTGTTTCACTATCATTACTCCCTGTGAATACAGTGATAAGTCACGCAATTTTTCTATTGTAATCAAAGCCTTGAAAATGATGGGCTTTAATGCAAGCTTAAGCGGACGAAACGACATCATAGTAAATGAAAAGAAAGTATCCGGAAGTGCTTTTCAAACAACTAAAGGACGTTTTTGTCATCATGGTACTATGTTGGTTTCTACAAACCTTTTGAAACTTTCTGGCTATTTAACACCAAACAAACACAAGCTGGAAAGCCATGGTGTGCGGTCTGTGCAGTCCAGAGTTGCAAATTTAAGTGAGTTTTGTCCAAATGTTACTACAGAGGAATTTTCACTGTGCATGCAAAAATGTTTTGCTCAAGAATTTGGAATAGTAAAAAATAAAACAGCAAAACAATGTCCCATAAGGCTAATTAGTAAAAAACAAATTGATGAAATCCCAACGCTTGGGCCATCGTTTGAAAGTTTTTCAAGTAAAGAATGGAATTTTGGAAAATCTCCAACGTTTACAAATAAGCTGTCAGGAAGAATGGATACCGGAACTTTTACTTTCTACTTGGTTGTAAAAAAAGGACAAATTGTAAGTGTCACTATTGCAAGTGATACATTGGAAACTGAAAAAATAGGGGAACTTGAAAAAGAGATTTTTCTTTTGCCGTATGATGTTTTGGAAATAAGAAAAAAAGCCAATGCTGTAAAAGATACTTTCATATCTCAAGCATTGGCTCTTCTTGCAAAACTGCTGGAGCAGGATTAATTGAAAATTCAAACCCGGCCTGAGCTTTGCCAAAAATCCCAAAGACAATATTATCGGTCTTGAAAAACAGATTGCTTGGAAATTGACGCAAGCCCAAATAAATCAAGCAAATAAATCAGAAGTCGTCTTGGCTATCGTCTGAATATTCGTCGTCAAAGTAGAAGCCGTCTTCCATTAAATCGTCTTCTTCGTCTTCGTTTTCATCGTCATCGTCTTGATAATCGTAATCTTCGTAGTCGCTTACATCCGGGGCATCATATTCGTCCTCGAAATCCTCATCCTCGTCAAAATCGTCTTCATCCTCATCGAAATCATCTTCTTCGAGAGTATCATCATCACCGAACAAATCATCGTCCCAATCAGACATTGCAACCTCCAGTTGTTGAAAGAATAATTGCTTAATTGTGCCATGTCAATTGAGACTTTTACTGTTTAAGTGTTATACTGAGTTTTGCAGAGGTTTTTGTGATTGCAAGGGCCCTTGCAGACATTAACAGGCATTAATGAAAAGAGCCTGGAGAGGAGTTTCATAATGAAAGTAAGAAATGATGCTGACAACAAAGTCAAAAGTGTATTGTTTATAGTATTCTTTTCTGTCATTGCATTGCTCATGGTTTGTAGCTGTTCTACGACTGTAGCACTTAGAACATTGGTTCCTGCAGAAGTAAATGTAAGTGGGTATAAAACAGTTGCTGTTCAATCAACACAATATAATTATTCGCCGGCAAGTATTCTTTGGAGAAATTTCTTTATTCCAATCAGGGGAAATATTGATAATGCTTATATAAAAGATTTAACAAGGTTTACTCTTTTTGACGGAACAACACCAACCAAGGTTTCTTCGTATGCATCTGAGAAACTTGTAAAAGCAATTGATAAGGGCTTTTTTACAATAAAATCCCCAACTCTTACAGACTCCCTCATTACTGTTGGTAAGAGTACCGGCTCTGTAAGACAAACATTGATTAATAACAGTGTAGATGCTCTTTTGACTTCAAGCATCAACTATATGGAATACGATGAGTACATATACTGCGAGCCTGTTTATGCAACAAGCACAGGAGAGTCAACAGGTTCTACGACAAGTTCAAGTGATGTAAGCTCAACTTCATCTTCCAGTACCTCTTCTGAGGCAATTGCAGGATACCGCTTCTATTTGTATCAAAGTGCTGCAATAAGTCTTACGTATTCTGTGGTTGACGTAGAAGACAACGTAATTATTGGAAACGACACACTTACATCTTCAACCGGCCCTATTATAACCCAAATTGGTCATACCGATTCTTCAATGGCTTTCGTTTCCGACATGTCTTATTATGAGTATGACAGTGCCACTGACTTGTTCTCTTACCTTATAGACGGGTTTGTCTCTACAATTACCAAAAGACTTACACCGCACTATGTGACAACATATTTTGATTTTATGTCAAATAAGCCAAAAGTTGATTCCTTAAAAGAAGCATATAAGTTGACCGATAACGGTAATTACAGAACGGCATTGGATCTTTTTGTTGCAGAATACAAGAGGTCCGGCCATGTGGCAGCCGGTTACAATGCAGCAATCCTGTATTATGCATTGGGTCAGTATGACGATGCTCTTCTTTTAGCTTATGATGTCTATAAGACAAGCGGTAATTCAAGGGCATTGGAGCTGTATTATGACCTCAAGAATGTACGGGACAATCAGCTTGCTGCGGCAGAACAAATAGACAGTAACCAAAAAGCTAAGCCTGCAAGTGGAGAACTTGTTGGATTTTGATGTCTTATAATGTCCTATATTTGAAAAAAAGTTAATTTTTTTCATAAAACACGCAATTGGAGCCATCGTTTTTTCAAACGATGGCTTTTTCTT
>CAVGEF010000019.1:1220-16435 GCA_963628205.1 Bacteroidaceae bacterium | reverse complement strand
GGCCTTTGTGCTTATTGATATTACTGTGGCCAATTTTAGGTCAATCAAGGAACCTCAAACTATTTCGTTTGCTGCCTTGAAAGATAAGAGACTTGACAAGTCTATGGTTGAGATTGTATCTGACAAACTTAAAGTTTTAAGAACAGTTGCTGTTGTAGGTTCTAACGGTGTTGGAAAAAGTACTATTGTAAGGGCAATTGAGGCTGTTTTTGGAATTGTCGATGATACGTATAACGATGAAAATCCTCTCAAAAGGTACCTTGCCGGTTCAATTTTTGCTTATAACGAAGTAAAAAATCAGCCTGCTGAATTTACCTTTAGGATGTTGCTTAAAGAGGCTACGAAAGACGAAAGAGAAGTCATAGCTACATACACTCTCAAGGCAGATACAGACCATATTTGGGAAGAAAGCCTTTATTACAACTTTGGTTCCTCCAAAAAACTAATGTTTGAAAGAGTTGCCATGCCTGGTCTTGATGCAGAGACAACCTACAAAGTACGTTGGGGCAAGTTGTACAGGGGTGATAAAAAACGCAGTGAAAAAGCAGTTGATTCAAAACATTCTTATCTTAAATATGCAGCCCTTAAAGGGGGAGAGACTTGCTCTGAAGTTTATTCTTGGTTTGAGGAGACCTTGGACATACTCCCAATGGGCGTAGGAAGTGCATCCGAAAAGTACATTGCTTCAATGCTAAGTCGTCATGCTTCTTGGAAAGAACAACTTATCAACTTCTTCTGGAGCATGGATATTACAGATATCCGTGACATAAGAATTGGTGTAAATAAAGATGGAAAGTTCGTTGAGTCAAATGACGGAGATATGGTTGTCTTTGTCCACTCAAATACAAAAGCTGCAATGTTCAGCCCTTATGGAAAAGAAAGTCTTTCCATGAAACGTTTATCACTCTTGGCACTTGCATTCTTTGAAGCTTTCACAAAAAGCAAGGTTCTTGTCGTTGATGATTATGGAATGTTCCTTCATCCAGAGGTAATCAAATACCTGACAAGTGTTTTCACAAGCGGTTGCAAACGAGCAAGCCAGCTTATTGTCTTTGATTGCAATCCTACACTTCTTGAAGACGGACTTCTTAGAAGAGACGGAATTTACTTTGCAGAAAAAGACAGCGTGGGTTCCACTGTTTATTATCCTCTTAGTGATTTCAAACTTTCAGCCAGTGCTAAAACACGAGCCATGTATGAGAGCGGAGCCTTTGGTGCTCTTCCAATCACTAGCGAATTTCGCTTTGTAAACGAGGAGGCATGAAGATGATGCGTAAAAGAAATCCTGTTTCGCCAAAGAGTACAATGTTAATAGTAACCTCAAATCCAACTCTTGCCGTGTATTTCTCACGAGTAAGAAAGGATTGCCGGTATGTAAGTCTTACTGTGGAATATAAGAGTGCTGACAGCTTGGAAGATTTGATAAAGATTTCTGCAAAAAGAAGAATTGCAGGAAAGTATTCTAGCACTTGGGCTGTATTCTCATTCAAAGATTTTGACCTTAAAGCAAAAGATGTCATAGCAATGGAAGATTTTGCAAAATCCAAGAAAGTGAAACTTGGCTGGGTAAATCCAAACCTAAGTCTTTGGTTCTATTTGCACTTGAAGCCAATTAATGTTTTTGTTGATGATGCAGCTTCATTTGAACAGGCTATTGCAAAAGTTTTCCCGGGGTATGAAGAAACTGAAGACTATATGACAAATGACGGTAAAGACATTCATCTTCATTTGTTCTCATCTTTCAGTACTGCTGTAGTCAATGCAAGTTCTTATAACAAGCTTGCAGAAAAAACAACAGGACTTATTGCAACAAGTTTCCCTTTATTGTATGAAGACATAAAGGAAGTTTGCGGTGAAGCTGATCTCTCACATAACCAAAAACTTCTTTCCAAATAGGTTTTGTAAAAATTCCAAATAAATACGAATTTGTCATTTCGGAGGTTCTGCCGGTAAAAAAGGGGGAACCTCCGGAATAAATTAAAGGGAGAGAAAATGGGCGGCTTCGTTTTGTTTACCTATACCGTCTCTATAGCTGTATCGTGCATGGCTTTGGCTTTGGCAATAGCTGCACAAATCTTCAGAAAAGACCCTTGGGGAGGGTACTATATAGTATTTCAAAGCTGTCTTATTGGAATTATGAGTATAAGATTGGCTCAGGGACTTTCTCTCTTCTTTATGCCTGCCGGCGTGTATGCTGTTTTTAACTTTATATTTACAACACTTTTGCATGCAGCAATGGGATTTGTAATTGTTTTTATCCCTTATTTCTTAAGCTGGGTAATTGCAAAACCCTGGAGACGCAGGCAGTGGATTTCTTTTTATACACTGGCTCTTATCTATTTTGGTATAGGTTTAGCCTCTCTTATAGTTTCAACTGACACGTTTTTCTTTTGGGTCTCAGTAGGCCAAACCGTTATCTTCCTTACAATGTATATATTTTGTATTGTTACTTTGTGGAACAATATTCCAAATATTGAGAACAAAGAAGCCCGCGGTGTGTGTTTGGCTGTGAATATAACAAGTCTTTCTCTCATACCTTTGTGCTTTCTTTCTTTGTTTTTCTCAACAATCAAAGAAATGAGTTATCCAATATACGTTCTTGCTTTTTCAATCATCATGATGGTTTATTACTATACACGTTTCAACCTTGATGTAGAAAAAGAGAAAAAACATGCAACTTTAACTTTTGAAAGTCTTACGCAATACAGTATTACAGAGCGTGAGTTTTCTGTTATTAAGCTTATTTGTGAAGGTCTTACCAATAAAGAGATTGCAAGAGAGTTGTCAATATCGGTTAATACTGTCAACAACCATGTCGCTAACATTTTTGATAAAATGGGCGTTCGCTCCAGAATTGACCTTTTGAAACAGTTGCAAGAAGGTCCTTGGGCGTAAAAGGCATAAAAGGCATAAAAAGTGTAAAAGGCATAAAAAGCGTAAATAATCCAAACACAGCAAAAACCTCAGTTTGCAACATTTTGAATAGACCATATTACCATTGAAAGAAACACAATTTTCATGTAAAACTCTATAAGAAAACTATGAGCAAAAACTGACAGTTTTGCACGAGAATGTAAAACTATAAAAGATTTAGTACGGAAGTAAAAAATATGGAAGTAAGAGTAAGATATGCACCATCCCCAACGGGACTACAGCACATTGGAGGGGTTAGAACAGCCTTGTTCAATTATTTCTTTGCCCGTTCAAGCGGCGGGAAATTCATACTTAGAGTAGAAGATACAGACCGTGAGCGTTACAGTGATGAATCTTTACAGGATTTGTACGACACACTGGACTGGCTTGGAATAAAATGGGATGAAGGTCCCATTGTAGGTGGCCCTTGCGGACCGTATGTCCAAAGCGAAAGAACAGCGCTTTATCAGGAATATGCCAAAAAGCTTGTTGATATGGGAAAAGCATATTATTGCTATTGCACTCCGGAGCGTCTTGAAAAGTTAAGAGAAAAACAAATTGCTGAAAAAAGCCCCGTCCAAGGCTATGACGGACATTGTCGTGATTTGATAGAAGAACAAAGAAAAGAATTGGAAGCTCAGGGACTTAAACCTGTCATAAGACTCAAAGTCCCAAGAGAGGGAAGTACAACATTTCATGATGTTCTCATGGGAGACATTACAAGAGAAAACAAAGATGTAAGCCCAGACCCTGTGCTTCTTAAAAGTGACGGATTTCCAACTTACCACCTTGCAAATGTAATAGATGACCATTTAATGGGCGTAACTCATATCATGAGAGCTCAGGAATGGATACCCTCAGGCCCGCTACATGTTCTTCTTTATGAAGCTTTTGGATGGGAAGTGCCAACATATTGTCATCTTCCAATGGTAATGGGAAGCGATGGACACAAGCTGTCTAAACGCCACGGCTCGACAAGCGTCAGGGATTTCAGACAAAAAGGGTACCTCCCGGAAGCACTTCTTAACTATGTAAGCCTCGTAGGGTGGTCTTATGACGGAGAAAAAGAGTTCTTTACACGGGAGGAACTTGAAAAATGTTTCTCTCTTGAAAAGATAAATAAAGCACCAGGCGTATTTGATTATCAAAAACTGGATTGGTTCAATGCACAGTACATAAGACAAAAAACAGACAGCGAGCTTGCTGATTTGCTCTTGCCTTATCTTGAGAACGCCGGCCGTATTGACGCTACGGGGTATGACAGACTTCTTGCTTTCGTTCCCGGGGTTCGTGACAGGCTTACACTTCTTTCTGATATTGTAGGCATGACAGACTTCTTGGATGAGCACGGCACACCTGCCTGTGAAATGCTCATTCCAAAGAAAATGGATGCAAAAACTACACTTGGCGCACTTGAGGATGTACGGAATGTGGTGAAAGAGGACATCTCCAAAAACAAGACCGATGATGAAATGCAAAATGACTTATGTGAACTTGCCCAAAAGCTTGGGATAAAGAATGCAGGAGTGTTTAACCCCCTTAGAGCAGCAGTTACAGGCTTACAGGTAAGCCCACCGCCTTTTAGTTGTATTCATCTTTTGGGAGAAGAAGAAACCTTTAGGCGAATAGATAGAGCTATTGAAGTTTTAACGAAAGAGGTAGAGAAAAATGGCTGAAGAAAAAGATGAGAAAACTACAGTAACAATGGATAAAATAGTATCGCTTTGCAGAAGAAGAGGCTTTATCTTCCAAAGCAGTGAAATTTACGGCGGTCTTAACGGTGCATACGACTACGGTCCATTAGGTGTCCAACTTAAGAACAACATAAGAGACTTGTGGTGGAAAGAAATGACACAGCTTAATGACAGCATCGTTGGACTTGATGCCTCAATTCTCATGCATCCAAGAGTTTGGGAAGCAAGTGGTCACGTAAGTAATTTTACAGACCCAATGGTTGACTGTAAGCAGTGTAAAAGCCGTTTCAGAGCAGACCAAATTGATTTGAATGGTCCATGCCCTGTTTGTGGCAGTAAAGGAACATTTACAGCTCCAAGAAACTTTAACCTTATGTTTGCAACTCACATTGGACCTGATGTAGATGCAGCTTCCACAATTTACCTTAGACCGGAAACAGCACAGGGAATATATACAGAGTTCAAGAACGTGGTTCAATCTTCCCGTGTGAAAATTCCATTTGGAATTGCACAAGTTGGAAAGAGTTTTAGAAATGAAATAACAACAAAGAATTTTATATTCCGCTCCTGTGAATTTGAGCAAATGGAAATGCAGTTCTTCTGCAAACCGGGTACCGATGAAAAATGGTTCCCGTACTGGAGAGAGCAAAGAATGAATTTCTATATCAACAAGATTGGTATTGTCCCGGAGCACCTCAGATGGCATCAACACGGACCTGATGAGCTTGCTTTCTATGCAAAAGATGCATATGACATCCAGTTCCTCTTCCCAATGGGATGGCAGGAGCTTGAAGGTATTCACAGCAGAACAGACTATGATTTGACACAGCACCAGAAATTCTCCGGCAAAGATTTAACATACATGGATCCAGAGACCAATGAGAAATATGTTCCTTATGTAGTAGAAACTTCTGCAGGTCTTACAAGAAATGTTCTTATGGCATTGTCTGATGCCTACGATGAAGAGACTCTTGAAGATGGTGATGTCAGAACTGTTTTGCATTTCCATCCAAACGTAGCACCTGTTACTGTTGCTGTACTTCCACTTGTCAAGAAAGACGGTATTGGTGAGTATGCAAGTAAGCTTGAGCACGAGCTCAGAGAAGATTTCTTAACATTCTTTGACCAAAGCGGAGCCATTGGTCGCCGTTACAGAAGAATGGACGAGATTGGAACACCTTATTGCGTAACAGTTGACTATGATACATTAAAAGATCATACAGTCACACTTCGCTTGCGTGATAGTATGCAGCAGGTGAGAATCCCTGTTTCTGAGCTTGTTTCTGAGATTAAAAAAGCAACAAAACAGTACAAAAGAGTATAAAGAGGTATTGGTATGAATAAAGCGTTACAGGTTCTGATAGATAGAGGTTTTGTAAAAGATTGTACAAACTTGGAAGGTCTTTCAAATCTAATGGATAAGGGACCTGTCACATTTTATTGTGGCACAGACCCAACAGGTCCATCTCTTCACGTAGGACACATAGTCCCTTTCTTTGCCATGCACCATTTACAGGAACATGGTCATAAACCAATAGCTCTTGTAGGCGGTGGAACAGGCCTTATTGGAGACCCGTCAGGCAAGACAGAGATGCGCAAAATTCTTCCTGCATCTCAAATTGAAGAGAATGCACAAAATATTGCAAAACAGCTTTCAAAAGTTGTCAATTTTGATGAAGTACCACCACAAGGCTATGGCAAAGGCATTATCGTGAACAATGCAGACTGGCTTGTTGGTCTGAATTACATTGAATTTTTAAGAGATGTAGGTAAGTACTTTTCTGTAAACCGTATGCTGACTTTTGAAGGTGTAAAACAAAGACTTGAAAGAGGACTTTCTTTTATAGAATTTAACTACCAGCTTTTGCAATCATACGATTATTACATGCTCTACAAAAATTACGGCAACATGCTCCAAATTGGAGGCGCAGACCAATGGGGCAACATCGTCGCCGGTATAGATTTAATCCAAAGAATGGGCGGGCCTGAATGTTACGGTTTGACATTTAATCTCATCATGAGAGCAGACGGCAAAAAAATGGGAAAGAGCGAGCAGGGAGCTGTCTTTTTGGACCCATCTTTATACTCTCCATACAACTTCTATCAATATTGGAGAAATATAGCAGATGCCGATGTCATCAAGTTCATGAAACTCTTTACTTTTATGAGCCTTGATGAAATAGCTTATTATGAAGATCCTTCTGTGAATATCAATGATGCAAAAGCCAAACTCGCATATGAAATCACAAGAATAATTCATGGTGAAGAAGAAGCAAATAAGGCTGTAGCGGCAGCAAAAGCTGCATTTGGAGGTGGAACAGACCGCAGTGCAATGCCAACAGTCAATATTGACTTAGGAGAAGGAAAAGGCATCATTGACCTTTTCTTTGAAGCAGGTCTTGGTTCTTCCAAGAGTGATATAAGACGCCTTATTGAAGGTGGCGGATGTTTTGTTAATGACAATAAAATTGCAGATATCAAAACTGTCATCACAAAAGATGAAGCTAAAGACGGCGAGCTTATTTTACGTTCCGGAAAGAAACGTATTATGAGAGTTGTTGTCAAATAATCAGTGTTTGATAAATTTGAGCTTGCAGGACGGCGGTATTTTCTGCCGTCCTTTCTTTTCTTGGTATTGAAATTTCAAATGTCTTATTAACGTTCATGGGGCTCTTTGATACGCAAATTATGTTGTCTGCAACAAGACAGGATTCTGTTATGTCATGAGTAACCCATAAAACAGTTTTATTCTGCGTTTCGTTCCAAAGGTTAAGAAATACATCTAAGAGATCTTTTTTGAGCTTAGCGTCTAAGTTTTGGAAAGGCTCATCCATAAGAAGAACACTTGACGGGAATGCAAAAGCTCTAGCCATGGAAACTCTTTGTTTCATTCCTCCTGACAGCTCTTGAGGATATTTTGAAAGACTGTCACCAAGACCTACTTTTTCAAGTATTTCTTTAGCTTTATTCTCATCTCCGTCCAATACCGGTTTTACATTTTCCAAAACAGTAAACCATGGCAAAAGCCTTGGTTCCTGAAAAAGATAACTTATGCTTTGGTTTTCTTTTTCTTCAAAAAAAACTGCACCTTCATTTGGATTAACAAGACCCGCAATGATATTCAAAAGAGTTGTTTTTCCACACCCACTTGGTCCAATCATGCACGTGATACTCTTTGGGGGTACTTCAAGAGAGAAGTTTTTGATAACATTTTGGTTTCCAAAACTCTTGGAGATGTTTTCTATCTTCATGTTTTATTCTTCCTCTCTTGAAAAGTGTTTTTTCTGAAGACTTTTTAATATGAGTTCAAAAAGAGTGTCGCTAAGACTTGTAAGAATTACAGCAACAATAGTCCATGCAAAAACTTTACATGTTTCAAGCTGTATTTGTGCTAATTGCAATGACCTTCCTATGCCTTGTTTTGGCAGTATAATCACTTCTGCTGCAATAACTACTTTCCAAATCATGGAAAGAGTTTGCCTTGAGCCTGTGATAATTGATGGTATTAAAGACGGCCCTACAAGATTTTTTATGCGTTTTGAACCTTTAATGCCATATACTGCACACATTTGCTCAAGTTTTGGGTCAATACTTGAGTATGCGTCCATTGTTTGAACAAACATAACAGGAAAGGCCATTAAAAAAGCACTGAAAACCGGAACAGAAGAACTCTTAAGCCAAATGAATGCAAGTAAAATCACGCTCATGACAGGTGTGGCCTTAAACAAGGAAACAAGAGGTTCTATTGCTCTCTTGAAGATTATAAACCGTCCTGCCAATATACCGCAAAGAGTTCCGCTTATTACAATTATTAAAAAACTGATAAGAGCCCTTATTATTGTTGCACTTACATTTGAAATAAAATCTTCAGTTTTGAATATTTCAACTGTAGTTTTCAAGACTTCTCCGGGCCCGGGCAGTAAAATTGGAGCATTAAGTGCTTTTGATATGACAAACCAAACAACGATTATTAAAAGTGAAGATAAAACCGAGCCCCATCTGTAGGTTTTGTCTGTTTGGCTAGTCATATAAACCTCTTTTTTCTAGAGTATACCACCAAGAAGTATTTCAATGCCAATGGCAATTAGGATTATGCCTCCAAGTATTGTTGCTTTCCCTGCCAATTTTGTTCCAAAGCGTTTTCCTATGTGAACACCTGAAATACAAATTCCAAATGTGATTGTTCCAATGATTAAAGAAGCAAGCAATGCTGTTCCAACATTGTATTGCTCAATTGTAAATCCTACAGACAAAGCATCAATAGAGGTGCCAACGCCTTGAATGAATAGTTTTTTCAGTGAAAGTGTGCCACCTGCGTTAGGTTCTTGTTCATTTTTGGCATGAATGCCCTCAATGAGCATGTCAATTCCAATATATGCCAAAATAGCAAAACCTATCCAAGGAATAAATTTTTCAAATGCTCTAAAATATTCAACGATTGTATGAATACAAATCCATCCTGTCATTGGCATTACGAACTGGAAAACAGCAAATGTTCCGGCAATGAGACTCATTCTTGAAAATTTCATTTGAGGTTCTCTAAGGCCATTTGCAAGTGATACTGAGAAAGCATCCATTGCCAGTGCAATTCCCAGTAAACAAGTATTCAAAAAGAAAACAAAATCCAATTGCATAAAGGCTATTTTACTTCAAAAAGCATTGTTTGTTAACATACGAGGCAGTTTTTAATATCTTAAGTTTTCAATTTGCATAGTTTTGAGTTCAAGCTTTTTGTCTTAAAGCTCTACTTATAAGAGGTCCTACTAATAAGCTTTTTGGCCCTTATAGCCAAAAATCCTCATTTGGAAGAGTCCCTCCAATTGCATCAGGTGCAAGGTTGAGAAGAATATTGTAATAAGAAGTAACTTCTTCTTTAGCTTGATTTGAGTCCTTGTAAACAAGAGCGCAATCTTTTATTGCAGGTGTTGCAATCTCTGCTTTCATAATGCCTAATTCTTCAATCTTTTGTCCTGCCTCTACAGGGTCATTTAATATGCTTTCGATGGAATTTTTATAAGCATACTTCATCTTGATGATTTTTGACGGGTTTTCTTGTGCATAGCGGCTTCTTACAACCAAAATGCTCATTGGATATTGCTCCTGACCTGTGAGCTCTTTCCACTTTTCTTGAACATCATCAATTATCTTGGCATTTTGATTTTGGTTCAAAATCATACTTACAAAAGGCTGTGGGAGGATTGCAAGGGGGGCTTTGCCTGCAATTACAAGTTGTGCAAGTTGTGCCGGCACTGTTACAGAGTAGTTGGTATCATATTGTGAATAAAAGAGTTTTGCCATGTGCTCAGGTGTTCCGCCGGTTCCGGGTACAAATAATGTTGTAGCATTCTCATCTGTTCCCACAACGCTTAGCATTCCTTCTCCAATTATGGCTACAGCTTTAATGTCTACGCCTTTGTTGTAAAGTGTTGCCACTGCATTTGCAGGAAGTGCTGCCATATCAAGTTCTCCTTTGATAAGGCGGGCGACAACTTCGTTTGGTGATGGGAAAACTTCAATGTGTGCAATATCTCCAAGCATTGAACTTGAGAAACCTGTAGGGCCCTGCATTACTCCAAGTCTTACGCTTTCATTGTTTTCTTCTTTTACAGCTTGTGCAAAAAGACTTGTCATACATGCAATTAGCAAAAATATTAAAGCAATTCTCTTCATATTCAAATTCTACCGTTTCTCTATAATTAGGGCAATTGTTAAAGACGTGTTTTATTTTTATAATCCAAAGCATGGGAAAAGAGATGAAAGCAAATGCTAATTCATTAAATCTCAAAGAAACTCTTTTGTGCGGGCAATGCTTTAGAGTAAGCTTTTATGATGGGTTTTGGACTGTAAAAGCCGGTGTTGAAGAAAATTGTAAGACTTTAAGAGTATCTCAGGACGATTTGTCTCCAATTTTGCAGGATTCGTTTTGGTCAAATTATTTTGATTTGGATTTCTCTTATGAGAATCTTAAGGCATATTTTTCTGCTATATCTCCTGTTATGGCAAATATTTGCTCTTATGCTCCCGGTATACGCATACTTAATCAGGATTCATGGGAAGCCCTTTGCAGTTTTGTAGTATCGCAAAATAACAACATAAAGCGCATTATGAGCATAATTGATAAGATGTGTACTGTCCTTGGTTGTGGCGGTTTTCCCAGTGCTGAAACATTGGCCTGTACTTCTGAAAAAGATCTTAGGGCTCTTGGGCTTGGTTTCAGAGTCCCTTATATATTAAATACGGCAAAAGAGGTTCTTTACGGTGATATTGATTTGACTTCTCTCAAGACAATTTCAATAGATGATGCCAAAAAAACTCTCATGAAGGTAAAGGGCATAGGTCCCAAGGTCGCTGATTGTGCACTCTTGTTTGGATGCCATAGACTTGATTGTTTTCCCATGGATGTTTGGATGAAAAGAGCTATGGCTGAATTTTTTCCACAGCAAGGAAAAGAGATATTTGGAGAATATGCAGGCCTTGCCCAGCAGTATATTTTTCATTTTGCAAGGACATCGGGCTATTTTACAAAAAATGACAATCTACGTGTTGATATCAAGGAGTATTGAGTATGATTTTTGATTCCTTAGACCAGCTTGAGCTTTATATTCCTGTGTTGCCTGCTTTGCGTGTTGTTGCAAGTGTCATGGACCATGATGATCTCTATGAGAAAGAGTGTGGCACATATTCTACGTATGACGAAAAAGTGTCCTACGTTGTATCGGAATACAGGACAAGTGCCGGCGGTAAGCAATTTGAGTTTCATAAAAAGCATACTTGCCTTCAAATTGTGCTCAAAGGGCAAGAGCTTATGAGTACGACTTGGCGTGAGTTAAAAGGTCAATGTGAGAATTTCAATGACCCCGGCGACATTGGTTTTACAGATGCAGAGCCTATTTCTGTTATTCAGGCTACACAAGGCAGGTTTGCTGTTTTCTTCCCGGGGGAGTTGCACAAAACAGGTGTTGCATTTGGTGAGCCTTCTTTGGTAAAAAAGGTTTGTTTTAGAATTAAAGACTAAGTTGAACATTAAAATTAAAGACTAAGTTGAAGATTAAGTTTGGAAATTAAATTTTGGAATTAAGTTTGGAGGAAAAAATGGGTTTTACTGAGTATTATGCTCCCACGCATGTTTATTTTGGCAGTGGCACAGAAGAAATGGTTGGCAAAATTCTTAGAAGCGAAGGCGCTGAAAAAGTACTAATCCATTTTGGATTGGGTTCTGTAGAAAGAAGCGGACTTCTTGATAAAGTGAGAAAATCACTTAAAGAAAGTAATATTTCGTTTGTTGAACTTGGAGGCGTTCAGCCAAATCCAAGACTTAGTCTTGCAAGAAAGGGTATTGAGCTTTGCAGGAAAGAAAATGTTGATTTTATCTTATCTGTAGGTGGCGGGTCTGTGTTAGATAGCGCAAAATGTATCGCATACGGGGTTCCTTACGATGGCGATGTATGGGATTTCTATACAGGAAAGAGCCCGTCATCCAGGCTCCCTTTTGGCGATATTCTTACTCTTTCTGCTACAGGAAGCGAGATGAGCAATTCATCTGTCATTACAAATGACGAGAAAATGCCAAATGACAAGTTTGGAAGTAATACAGACTTGGGCAGGCCTGTTTTTTCAATACTTGATCCTGTTCTTACATATTCTGTTTCAAAATATCAGACAGGAAGCGGAAGTACAGACATCATCATGCACACGCTTGAAAGATTTTTCCACAAAGGGCCGGTTCTTGATATCACAGACCGCATTGCATCAAGCGTAATTCGTTCTGTAATAGATAATACGAAGATTGCACTTGAAAATCCTACTTGCTACGATGCACGTGCCTCTCTTATGTGGAGCGCTTCCATTTCGCATAACGACCTCACTCACATGGGATATGAAACACGAGGAGACTGGAGTTGTCACAAAATGGAGCATGAGCTTTCTGCTCTTTATGATGTCGCCCACGGGGCAGGGCTGGCTTCAATTTGGGCCTCATGGGCACGCTATGTAAAAGAAGAAAACCCGGCACGTTTTGCGCGCTTGGGCGAATTGGTTTTTGGAATAAAGTCCAGTTCTCTAGATTTAGCAGCCAATAGCACCATTGACAGGATGGAAGAAGTTTTCAAGAGTTTTGGAATGCCAACCAGTCTTTCAGAACTTGGTATTCCGGCAACTGAAGAGGTTTGTCAAATTCTTGCAAAAAAGGCAACAGCAAATGACACAAAGACATTGGGCAATTTCAAGAGCATAACACAGGCCGATGCTTTTGCAATCTACATGGCAGCAAGATAAAGAGAAGAGGAAATTACTATGAAAACTTTCTTTTTAGGGCAATATGAAAAGTCAATGCCAAATGATTTTCCATTAAGTGAAAAACTTAAATTGTCAAAAGAAACAGGGTTTGATTATTTGGAGCTTTCCATTGATGAAACAGATGAAAAATTAAACCGTATATATCTTCATGGAAATGAATTACGTGATTTGGCAAAGACCATTGAAGACTGTGGTCAACCCATTAGATCCATATGTCTTTCCGGTCATAGAAAATATCCTCTTGGCTCGTTGGACGACAAAATAATAGAAAAGTCGTTAGATATTTCAAAAAGAGCAATAGAGTTTGCTGCAAATCTTGGAATAAGAAATATTCAGCTGGCCGGCTATGATGTTTATTATGAAGAATCCTGTGATGAAACAAAAAAGAGATTTCTTGAAAATTTAATCAAGACTACTGAATTTGCAGCCTCTTACGGGGTTGGTTTGGGTTTTGAAACAATGGAAACCCCTTTTATGAACACATGTGAAAAAGCAATGAAATATGTAAATCTTGTAGCAAGTCCTTATTTGAATATCTATCCCGATATTGGAAATATAAGAAATGCAACACCTGATGTTGTTTCAGATTTGAAAAAAGGAAAAGGCCACATAATTGCTGCCCACTTAAAAGAAACAAAAGAGGGTGTCTTTAGAGACCTTCCTTTTGGAGCGGGAAGAACTCCATACAAAGAGGCTATAACAGAGCTCTTGAATCAAGGCGTCAGAATGTTTGTTCTTGAATTTTGGTATTTGAAAGGCCAAAATCCAAGTGAGTATGTAAAAGCTGCATACAATTACATTAGTGAAAAATTCAATGAGGTTTTTCAAGGCTCATCGTGTAGCAAATGCTGATTTTCCAAAAGAGCAGTAGTTATATAAACTGCAACTGAGGAGTGAAACATGTTAGAAGAATTAAAAGAAAGAGTTTTTAAGTGTAATTTAGATTTGGTAAAGCACGGGCTTGTTATTTTGACATGGGGCAATGTTTCTGGAATTGACAGAGACAAAGGCCTTGTTGTTATAAAGCCATCGGGAGTTTCGTATGAAACAATGAAGGCTTCTGACATGGTTGTTGTTGATTTTGAAGGCAATGTTGTTGAAGGTTCTTTAAGACCTTCTTCTGACACTCCAACGCACATTGAGCTATATAAAGCTTTTCCTTGTATTGGCGGGGTTGTCCATACTCACTCCATTAATGCAACTTCTTATGCGCAAAGCGGGAAAAACATTGTTGCTTATGGAACAACGCATGCCGATTGTTTTTATGGAGATATTCCATGTGCCAGAGCGCTTTCAAAAGCTGAAATTGAAAGCGAATATGAAAAAAATACAGGAAAAGTGATAATTGAGACATTCAAAGACAAAGACCCTAATGCTATTCCTGCTGTTCTTGTAAAAAACCACGGACCCTTTGCATGGGGCAAAACTCCTGAAAAAGCTGTTGAAGCTGCTGTTACACTTGAAGCTGCCTCAGAGATGGCAATAAAGACAAAAATAATTAATCCCGCAGTTGACAGAGTAGACGACTATCTTTTAGATAAGCACTATTTGCGAAAGCATGGAAAAGATGCCTACTACGGACAGCCGTGATTTAGTAAATTATAAAAAAGAGGCTATATAAAAACCACAAGGCTAGATGCCTTAGGTTGTTGGAGTCGCTATCCTACGTGCAACTTTGCATGGTCTCTTGTGTATTATTTACACATTGTTGAAAAAGTTTGCACTAAAATTATTGATAAATGTAAATTTTTTACATATAATCTTTTTATAGCTGTAAATTATATTCAACAGGTTTTGCAAAACCTCTTAAGGATATGAAAGGAGTCTTATGCTTAAAACAGTTAGATTCAAAAATTATAAATCATTTACAAAAGAAACTGTTATTTCTTTAGAAAAGACAAGACTTTCAATTCTTGAGGGAACCAATACTAAAGATGACCTGTTAAAAGGATGTGCTTTCTTTGGGTCAAATGCTTCTGGAAAAACTAATGCATTAAATGCTATTTCACTTCTGTTGGATTTGCTATTTGTAAATGCTTCTGTAGATTTAGCATCTCAAATTACAATTTTCAATAAAGAAAAGACAGCTTTTTTTGAATACACTTTTGAATTTGATGATGATGAAATTATCTACTATTTTGAAGTTGATAGAAGTGGGTGCTTTATAAAAGAGACTCTAGATCTAAATGGAAAAAGATGTTTAACAAGGCTTCTTAATTCTGCGGAATCCTTTATCACGGAAAACAGGACTTATGGGAAAGATGACATAGACGAACATACTCTTTTTATTAGGAGTATCTATTTTAATACAAA
>CAVGEF010000019.1:0-1126 GCA_963628205.1 Bacteroidaceae bacterium | reverse complement strand
TCCATACACCATCAAGTATGAAAAAGAAGCCAACACTAAAGTGTTAAATAGTTCATTTGAATCAAGGCTTTCTTTTGTTAGAAAAGATTTACCTTCAATTCAGTATTCAATGGAATCTTATGGAAATCATGTTTTGATGGCATTGCTACCTGCTGTGATTTCTGCAATGAAAAATGAATCAATGTTAATCATAGATGAGTTTTCCAGTGGACTTCATAATGTCCTTGAAGAGCTTCTTATTAAATATATCTTTACCAATTCTTCTTGTCAGTTGTTCTTTGTTTCTCATTCAACAAATTTGTTGAGGACAAGTCTTCTAAGACCAGATCAAATTTACTCTGTTGATTTTGATTCAAATGGAAGTTTTATTAAAAGGTTTTCAGAGGAACATCCTAGAGAGTCTCAAAACCTAGAGAAGATGTATCTATCTGGCGTATTTGGTGGTATTCCTTTATATGACAAAGCTGAGATTAAATAAAACAAAATCAATTGAACAAGTAATTTATATTGTGGAAGGTGATAAAAGTTTTAGGACTGTGCTAAAGTGAATTCATCTAAAACCTTGAGCCGTCATGTGAATTAGTAAAACGGAGCATGAACTTATTGAGAAAATTTACACGCTATTGAGTTACTCTGTCGTTACATACAATAAGCTCAATAATTCATGTATATGTTTAGTAGGGGCGAATAAATATTCTAGGGTCTTCATAGTCCCTGCGGCTCATTCTGCAATAGTAAGACTCTCTAGTGATAAATATTATTTTGATGAAGTATATGAACTCCTAGCTATTGATTTTGGTCTTGATTTAGAAAATAGTGCCATATTCTACTTGTTTGATAGGGATAGAGGATCAAATAGACCAAGCCAAATAAAGCCAGAACTGGAACGATATGGAAATTCTAGATCTTCTATTGGATATGAAATGAATGGACTGTTTCTTCTAAGCTATCCATCTATAGAAGCTTATCTTTCAACAGCTAATGGTGATAGCTGTGAATTAGGTGATGGAAAAGAGGCCAAGGAATATACACAAGAACGAAATTATTGCATTGAAAATATTGATGATGAAAAAATCATAAAAGCTACGTTGTGTATGGTTTCTACGATTGAGCATATATCTAAGAT
>CAVGEF010000018.1:0-4276 GCA_963628205.1 Bacteroidaceae bacterium | reverse complement strand
AAAAAAGGAGTGTTCTTTCTCAACTATATCTATGAAAAAGGCAATTTTGATAATGACACCAATATAGATATACTTAAAACCGTTATCAAGTATGCCCCTCACGACACCAATTCAAGAGATAAACTCATTGAACTTTGGAAAGAAAAGTACAAAGACAATCCAAGACTTGAGTATTGCCTGAACAATACAGGAATAATGCAAGACTATCTTAACATCAATGTTGCAATTGAAAAATTCGAAAAAGAAATCGAGTTTGTTGAGGGCGCATTTGTTTACCATGATACTTGGAAACTTGGAAGAATTGTCAAAATACTAAAAGACGAAATGCAAATCCTTTTTGCCGGCAAGGGCACTCATACAATGAGCTGTTCAATGGCTTTCAAGAGCTTGCAGGTACTTCCCAAAAGCCATATTTGGGTCTTAAAAGCTGCCGTTTCACAACAAAGACTGGCCTCCAAATTTACTCAAGACATTCAATGGGGTCTTAAAGTTCTTCTCTCTTCATTTGGAAACCAGGCATCATTTAAGCAAATGAAAGCTGAACTTTGCCCGTCTGTGTTGTCAGAAAAAGAGTATTCTACATGGGCATCGGCAGCAAAAAAGGAGCTTACAACAAATCCTTACTTTGGAATAAGCGAAAATTCAAATGACATTTATGTACTAAGAACTACTCCAATTACATATGAAGAAAAAACATTGAGCCTTTTCAAAAATGCTAAAGACATTTACGAAAAAATAAAAATCATGAAGGACTTTATTGCACATAAGGGCCAGACTGACAGCGACGAATTTTCAACTATTGTTTCATTTTTTGAAGGAAAAGCTCAAACATCAGGCAATGAAGCAATTATTGCTTATTTGGTTCTCAATGAGCTGAAAAACAGGTATGGAATGAATTTTGTTGAAGTAAACGGCACCTTCAAAGATTATTATGCACGTATTTCCAACGTTGGAGCGTTCTTTACTTCAATACAGGATTCTGACATCAAGAAAGCATTTATAGACGAGATTATGGACAACGATGAGGATTTCCAGGAAACACTCATAAAGCTCTACCCTCTTTATATGACATCTTACATGGCCGACTGCATTCGCAAAGGTCCACGCAAGAATGCAATAATCAAGGTTCTTTCGCAAGCAGTTGCAAACTTTAAGGATGACCCTGATTTCTTCCTTTACCTTGACAAAACCTTTAATGATAAAGATTGGGCAAAAGCAAAATGCACAACAGAGTCCAGACTTCTCACAAAACTCTCACTTCTTGGCATTGTCAATAGAAAAATAGACAACCAGACCGATGTCTCTGAAAACAAGAAACGTCAAAAGCTTTTGGAAGCCAATCTCTTTACAGAAGACAGGCTTGTTTACACTTACATTGAACAGGCTGACGAATATCAAGCTCAAAAACTCTATTCCATGCTTAAAGGTATTGTTGACATTGAAAACCATAAGCTGTCAGTCAAACACAGTATTGCAACAAAATTTCCAAATGATTGGGAAGCAATAACAGGGGAAAATCCAAATAAAGCCATTGACAAAAAGAAGATAATTCCAAAAGGTCTTCTTTGTACTCAAGCTCTTTTGGATCAAAAGACAGCAGAACTTGATCATATCATGAATGTAGAAATTCCGGAAAACTCAAAAGAAATTGGAATTGCCCGCGAACTTGGAGATTTGAGAGAGAATGCAGAATATCAATATGGAAAGGATAAACAAAAGAACCTGAACTTCCTTATGAACAAACTGACCGATGAAGTCTCTGTGGCCCAAGTTGTAAAACCTGAAGACGTTGATTTGCAATATGTAAGCTTTGGAACAAAAGCTGTCTTTTATGACAACATCTCCGGCGAAGAAGTTACATACACAATCATGGGACCTTGGGAATCGGATCCTAATAAGAACATTCTTAATTTCAAGGCTCCGCTTGGACAAAAACTTTACAACCTTGAAAAAGGAGAGCAAACAAAGTTCTCTATCAACGGTGTAGACTATGATTACACTGTAAAAGACATTCAACTTGCAGACTTCTAAGAATCTTTTGCATTCATCACTTCTTTAGACAGCCTTGCAATAAATACCAATAAGTCGCCCGCTTTTTGCCGGGCGATTTTATTTTGTTTCTTCTTTTGCTTTTATCCACAAATCGTTCCACATTTCATCTGTAAGATTTTCAAGTGAAATGCCAAGTGATGATGCATATTCAACAACTTTATTAAAACGCTTCATAAACTTTTGGTTTGCATGAAAAAGAGCATCTTGAGGTTTGATTTTGTTTTTACGTGCAAGTTGAACAACAGTAAAAAGTAAGTCCCCTATTTCATCTATTTTCTCTTCTTGAGAACCGGCCTCTTTTACCTCTTTAAGTTCTTCATTGACTTTGTTGTAAACGCCGTCAATAGAATGCCAGTCAAAACCAACCTTTGCAGCTTTTTTTGACAAAGAGTAGCATTTTTCAAGTTCAGGAGCATCTTTTGGAATACCGTCAAAGAAACCTTTTGAAGTCCTGCCTTCTACTTCTTTCTTTATTTTAGCCCAGTTTGACAAAACTTCATCTGAATTATCTACATGAACATTTGAGAATACATGAGGATGTCTTCTAATATATTTTTCACATGCATCATTAAGAGAATCGCTTAACTTGAAATCCCCGTTTTGGTCATGAATTTTAGCCAAAAGGAAAAGATTCAAAAAAACATCTCCAAGTTCTTCACTTTGATGAGTGGTATCTTTTTCATTTAATGCTTCAATATATTCATAGATTTCACCTTGCATACTGCGAATGATATCAGACGGCATTTGTTCCTTATCCCAAGGACATCCGTCAACAGGATCTCTTAAATATGAAACTATGTCATATAAATTTGCCATAGCTTTTTTTTCATCATCAGTCTTTACCAAGGTGTAATCTATCATGTTTTTTCCGTTTTGTAGTTTGTATAAAATGCTCAAAAAGGGAGAAAGTTCAAAAAAACGTTTTTTCAAACAATCTCCCTTTATAATAAATAAAAAGGCTCTTCATAAGCCGAGTTCTGTTTATGCAATCATCTATCTTGCACTGTTGTTACCAACAGCATCCAGCGGTCTACCCGTAGGTATCAAGCGGACAACCCACCTACTTCTTGACCTTGCTCCTGACGAGGTTTACCATGCGAAACTCATTACTGAGTTTCCGGTGAGCTCTTACCTCACCATTTCACCCTTACCTGTCAAAGACAGGCGGTTTACTTTCTGTTGCACTTTCTGTGGCCTCTCGACCCCCGGGTGTTACCCGGCATCATGTCCTGTGGAGCTCGGACTTTCCTCTGCAACCCGCCCCATATAAAACCGGTATTGCAGCGATTGCTTGAAGAACCTGTTAATAAACTATTTCAAAAATCAAAGTGAATCAAGATTGCTGAATTCATCATCAGAGATGAAATCGTTGCTACTTTCTTCATTATTATCATCATCATTGTCGTCTGAATCACCTGAAGTCTCAAACAAAGCATCGAGATGATCATTGTCTTCACTTTCTTCATAGTAAAGAACTCTACTGCAATAAGGGCAAAACTTTATATCATCTTCTCTTCTGACATCATTGACAAATTGAGCAGGGAGCGTCATATGACAGCCTTCACATACAATTGAGTGAACAGGAACAATTCCAAGGCCACCCTTGTTTCTGATAATACGCTCAAACTTGAAGACAAGGTTTGGATCCAAATCCTTTGCAAGCTCATCTTTTTTAGCAACAATATCATCCAAGACAGCCTGGTTTTCAGCAATAAGAGCATCTTTGACAGCTGTTTCTTCCTCAACTTCCTTAGTTTGCTGAAGCATGATTTCTTCTTGAACAGAAAGTTTCATATTAAGTTCATCAAAAAACTTCTCTTTGGCAATCAAACTTTTTCTTAAAGTCTGTTCAGAGTTTTTTGCTTCTTCTATTTCTTTTTGAAGGGTCTCAAACTCTCTGGCTTGAGTGATAGTCTCCATCATCTTCTCACAGGTTTCTCTCTTATTTCCTGCTTCATCCAGTCTGATGCGAAGATTTTTGAGTTCTTCTTTGACTTTTTCGCTCTTATCATGAAGTTCAAGATATGTAATCTTTGTTTTTTGCAGAACAGCTTCTTTGTCAGCAAGTGCCTTAGGAATTTCTTTAATCTTGTCTTCAATTTCAAACATCTTAGCCAAAACATCTTGTAATTGGCTGAGTGTGTTGTAGATTTCCTTCATTCATCATACTCCTATATATAAAATCAAACGTAATCTTTAAGTTTTTTAGCACGCTTTGGATGTC
>CAVGEF010000017.1:13491-18259 GCA_963628205.1 Bacteroidaceae bacterium | reverse complement strand
GCGATGCATAGCCTATTGCATATTGGTTTTGAGAGACTGTAGCTATAACATCACCTGTTGAGGTAAGTTCTTGGCGGTAACGGCAAGAGTCCACAGTTTTGGTTATTGTTTCAAATCCATCTCTTGTGCCACTGCCGGCTTCACGCCCAATAAGAACTACCTGAGCATCGTCGCCACCCACTTCCTTCCAATTGGTGATTTCGCCTTTATATATCTTGGCGATTGTCTGTTCATCCAACTCTTTTACCGGATTTTTGGGGTTAACAATCAATGCTATGCCATCATAAGCAAGAACTGTTTCTACAAGACCTTGTTCTTTTTCTTCTTCTTTGAGAGCTCTGCTTGAAAGACCAATATCACAACGTCCTTCCAAAACAGCTTTTATACCGGAGCCCGATCCTGTTGGGTTATATGTAAAAGAAATCTCTTTGTGATTTTGTACAAATGATTCTCCAAGTGCTCCAATTACCTTTTCCATGGATGTTGAGCCATCTGTGGAAACGGAGTTTGCACTGTTTTTTTCACTACTGCCCATGGCAAAAACCATTGCCATTGTTACAATCATCATTAAAATTGTAATTGTCTTTTTCATCTTTACATCTCCTGTTTACGGCCACACGATAAACCATGCATGTAAAAACAAAAGCATTGTAAAGTAAAGTTTGTGTAAAGATATATGTACTGGAGTTTTTTGCGTTTTATGAATATAATTGGGCATAGTTGGAACTTTGGTTTCACATTTATTGAATTGGTGGAGAAAGGTTAAGAGGTATGAGCCTTATGGGTCCTATTCTGTCATGTGCCACAATGGTAATTCTTCTATACTTAGTGGAAAAGCATACTCCGGCACAAAAACTTCCCTATGCACTAAAAGAACTTATTGTAGGTGTCTTGTTTGGCATACTTGCAATTTTTTCCAGTCTTCACGGTATCGTTTATGAAGACATAATCGTCAATGTTGCTGATGCAGCACCTCTTTGTGCAGGTCTTGTATTTGGAGCACCTGCGGGCGTGATAGCAGGAATCTTTGGAGGCCTGTTCAGATACTTCTTTGGTTTAGGCGATTTTACCAGACTTGCAAGCTCAGTATCAATTTTTCTCGTAGGTTGTATAGCAGCGCTCTTACGAACCCTCATGTTTGATGATAAAAAACCAACTTGGGCATATGGAGCCGGTATTGCATGTATATGTGAAGATATTCACATGCTGTCAATATTCCTTTTTAACCTTAACGATGCCTCAACAGCATTCTCATATGTAAACAAATGCACAATCCCAATGGTTTTGGGAAATGCTTTGGCCATAGGCATTGCACTTATTGTAGTTTCAATTCTCAGCAAAGACAGGCTTCCAAAACAAAAAAAACAAAATATATCCCAAACATTCCAACGTTGGTTACTCATTTGCATTGTAAGTGCATACTTGCTGTCAAGTATGTTTACTTATAGGTTGCAAAGCAATGTAACAGAGACTCAAATTCTTGGAGTCATTAATCAAACGTTATCAGATGTTTCACAAGATATCAAAGATACTTCAAACGAACACCTGCTGGAAGCTACAAGAATGGTCAAGAAAAAGTACCTGTCATTGGATGATTGGGACACGGAATCTCTCATTCAACTTGCAGATTTCTATGGCGTTGCCGGCATTACAGTCTTTGGAGAAGATGGAATTATCACAAAGTCCAGCTATCCTGCATTCATTGGTTTTGACATGCACAGCGGCAAGCAATCAGAAGAATTCATGTGCCTGTTTGAAGGTGAAACTGAGTATGTACAAGAGTATCAGCCTTTATCTTACGACTCAAGCATGAATGGAAAATATGCAGGAGTTCTGCTTCCTGACGGAACAGCCCTTCAAGTTGGTTATTTTTATGAGCAATACAAAGAAGATATTGATGATGTAATCTTCAATGCCACAAAGAACAGGCATATTGGCACAAACGGCTTCATCTTGATTTGTGATGAAAATTGGCTGGTTGTTGCAGACGGCTATGAACATGACGGCATGAACTTGTCAGAACTGGGTATTCAAATTGACACATCAACCATGCAGGAAAAAACCAAGTATGAAACAATAATTGATGGTCAAAAATATCTTTATTCATATTTATTCACTGAAGGCTACTGCATCGTTGGAGCCATTCCTGAGCCGGAAGCACACTACATGCGAAACCTTTCCATTTATGTAAGTATCATCATGGAAATCATTATTTTCGCCATTTTGTTTATTCTTATATATTTCCTTATCAAAAAAGTAATTATCAAAAACCTGCACGAAATCAACAACAGCCTTGCCCAAATTACGAACGGCAATTTGAATGTTAAAGTAGACGTCAGGACCAATGAAGAATTTTCCTCACTTTCTGACGACATAAACTCAACTGTAAGCACCCTAAAGAAATACATAGCAGAAGCAGCTGCTAGAATTGACCAAGAACTGGAATATGCAAAAGAAATCCAGTATTCGGCACTGCCATCCACTTTCCCGCCGTATCCAAATCAAAACCACTTTGACATATATGCGCAAATGTTTACGGCAAAAGAAGTTGGAGGTGATTTCTATGACTTCTATCTTTTGAATGACAATACAATTGCCTTCTTAATTGCCGACGTCTCCGGCAAAGGCATTCCTGCAGCGCTTTTTATGATGAGAGCAAAAACTATCATCAAAGACTTGGCAGAACGAGGCCTTGCTGCAAATGAGATTTTGCGTGAAGCAAACGAGAAACTTTGCGAAGGCAATGAGGCCGGAATGTTTGTCACGGCATGCATGGGAATTGTAGATTTGAGAACCGGAAAACTTCAATTTGCCAATGCCGGGCACAACCCGCCTTTAATAAAGCACAAGGACGGCTCATTTGAGTACCTGAAGATGAAAGCCGGCTTTGTTTTGGCGGGAATGGAAGGTGTACGCTACACTCTTAATGAGTACAAATTACACTCTGGAGATCGCATTTTCTTATATACCGATGGCGTAACGGAAGCCACCAACAGCCAAAAACAATTATATGGTGAAACCCGGTTGCAAGAATTTGCAAATCACAACTGCTCTCTTGTTGCAAAAGACTTTTTGCATAATCTTAAAAAAGACATAGACCTTTTTGTTGGAGACGCACCACAGTTTGATGACATTACAATGTTAATGTTTGATTACTTAGGAGGAACAACAATGAAAGAAGAAAAAACCTTTCCCGCTAATGTAAATGCACTCTCAGATGTACAAGGTTTTTTTGAAAATGCTTTAGAGCAGTTGTCCTGCCCCATGAAAACACAAATAGCAATCAGCGTTGTTATTGAAGAAGTTTTTGTAAATATTGCAAGTTATGCATACTCCGGCACAGAAGGAAATGCAATTGCAAGTTTTGAATTTGATCCTGAAAACAGGACTGCCATTTTTGAATTTAGAGATAAAGGGATTCCTTTTGACCCGTTGAAACAAAAAGAGCCAAATATCACTCTCCCCGCTGAAGAACGTGAAATTGGCGGACTTGGAATTCTAATTACCCGCAAAACAATGGATAATGTAACGTATCGCTATGAAAATGGCGAAAACATACTTACAATGAAGAAAATCATTTGAAAATATGGAGGAGAATAATGCAAATCAATCAAAAACAAGTTGCTGATGAACTTACTATTTCATTGGAAGGCCGCTTGGACACAACTACAGCTCCAAATCTTGAAGCAGTGGTCGACAACATAAGCGATACCGTGAAAAACGTTGTAATGGACATGCACAAAGTAGAATATGTGTCATCGGCCGGACTGCGTGTGCTTTTGGCAATTCAAAAGAAAATGAATAACATTGGAACTCTAAAACTTACAGGAGTCAACGAGACTGTAATGGAAGTTTTCCAAATGACAGGATTTTCTGATATTTTGAAGATTGAATAATGGAACTGGTAAGTAAAGCACTCATTTTTGCCGCAAAAGCTCATGACGGAATGCATCGCAAGCAGTCTCCCCTTCCTTATATTCTTCACCCTGCAGAGGTTGCAGCCATTGTTGGCTCGTTGACAGGCAGTCAAGAGACAATTGCAGCTGCGGCCCTTCATGATGTTGTTGAAGATGCAGGGATTTCCATACAGGAAGTAGAAGAACAATTTGGCCCAAGAGTTGCACAACTTGTTGCTTCAGAAACAGAAGACAAAAGACGAAACATTCCCAGTGAGAGCACTTGGAAAATAAGAAAAGAAGAATCATTGCAAATTTTGCAAAATACCAACGATTTGGATATAAAAATTCTTTATTTGGGCGACAAACTTGCAAATTTGCGTTCTATCTACGCTTATTGGCAAAAAGAAGGACACAACCTGTGGCAAAACTTTAACCAAAAAGACCCTGTTCAACAGGCATGGTACTACAAGTCTATTGCTAATTATACAAAAGAACTTGACGACACTTTAGCTTGGAAAGAATATAACTGGCTAATGCAAACAATATTTGCGGAGATATTGAAATGAATAATCAAGTAACATCCAACGTAAATGATAACGTACTGACTATTTCTCTAACCGGACGTGTAGATGCTTCCAATGCACCAAATATTGAGAAGCAAATGCTTGAAATGCGAAGCAATGCTCCCGGAACAACCACAGTGCTTGATGCAAAAAATCTTGAATACATCTCCAGTGCCGGTTTACGTATTCTTTTAAGACTGCGTAAAGAAGATTCCAAGCTGTCTGTCATAAATGTTTCTTCAGAAATATATGATATTTTAGAGATGACAGGCTTCACAGAAATGCTTACAGTAAAAAAAGCCTACC
>CAVGEF010000017.1:11239-13481 GCA_963628205.1 Bacteroidaceae bacterium | reverse complement strand
GTGAAATAATTGGCAAAGGCGCCAATGGTGCTGTTTACCGCTATGATGCAGAGACTATTGTTAAAGTTTATTTTAATGCAAATGCACTGCCTGAAATCCAAAGAGAGCGTGAATTAGCCCGCAAAGCACTTGTACTGGGTATCAATACCGCAATTCCATACGATGTCGTGCGTGTTGGAGAAAGCTATGGTACAGTCATGGAACTGCTTGAAGCCACTTCCCTTTCCAAGATGATAAAGAAAGATCCGGAACACTTGGATTTACCTCTCAAATATTTTATAGATATGCTCAAGCAAATACATGACACAAATGTCAAACCCGGTGATATGCCAAATATGAAACAGGTTGCACTTGACTGGGCTTCTTTTGACAAAGAGCACCTTCCTCAAAAAATTGGCACCAAGTTATACAAAATGGTTGAAAATGTTCCGGACCAAAATACAATGCTGCATGGTGATTACCATACAAATAATGTAATGGTCCGCAATGACGAAGCCATACTTATTGATATGGATACTCTATGCATGGGACATCCTGTTTTTGAGCTTGGCTCCATGTTTAATGCGTTTGTAGGCTTTTCTGAAATCGATCACCGGGTGAGCCAAAACTTCCTTGGATTTTCACATGAAGTTGCAGGCCTTTTTTGGCAAAAAGCTCTTGCAATGTATCTTGGAACACAAGATACGGCACGTCTTAATGAAGTGGAAACTAAAGCAAAAGTTATTGGCTACATGCGCCTTTTACGTCGCACTGTTCGCCGTAATGAACCAAACCGCGAAAACCTTATAGCTTTCTATAAAGAGCAACTTGTAAAACTCATTCCTACAATAGAAGAATTAACATTCTAAGAAAGTTTTTGCAAAAGTTGAGCTAGTTGAGCACAAAAGACAGCTCAACTTTTGGAGAATCCATAAAGTCCCAAATAAGTTTTGCCCCAAGGGCCACTTTAAGCTGAGTTGCATACATTCCAAGAACCGGAGACAAATGAAGATGTGCATACGCTTCCATGTTATGGCTGTAAGAATTGGCAAAAACGTAATAAAGAGTATTGTATTTCACATCCAGTGAAATTCTTCTGAGATACAAGCCTAAAAATCTATAACCTTTTTGAATTTCATGGGAAAAAACTGTTGTTTTTGCACTTGCACTAAGAGCAATTTCTTCTTTCTCAACAAAATAGCATGCTATACAATCGAGTCTGAAAGGCAAATTGCATGTAAAATCTCCTACGCATTTAATTGGAATAAGAGAAGGCAAAACAAGTGTTGCAGTAACGTAAGGGTCTATATTTTTCAAACTAAAAGACACACTGTAAGCAAAAACATCATAATGTCCTAAGCCTGTTGAAACAGCCATGCTGTATGACACATGAAGCAAATTTGATAAAGAGACCTCTGGCTCTCCGTCAAAAGCCTGTGCTAAAGAAAATGAGAAAGTATCTCCAACAGTAAGTGTATTATTTGCGCCCGGTTCAAAACTCTTTGAGGCACTTGTTATAAAAGAAAAACCATAACCGTAAGGCTTAAACTCTTCATTCATAAAAAGTTTTGCCCCGGCACCAACGTCAATATCTACTATATCGCTTAAAGAAAGAGATACCCAAAGAGATGGAGAATTTTTGGAATATGAACCGGAAACAACCATTGAAACAGTACTTGTAGGATCACTGGAAAGCCACGTAAGTCCAAGGCTTATATACTCGTTTCCGGAAGAATTTGCAAAAGAGCCATACATTCCAAAAGGAAACAAGACTCCCCTCTTGAGATTTGCAAAATATGAATAACCGGAAGAATTGGAGATAAAATCATTAGGGACTTCCATTGTTAATGGCTCATATGCAAAATGCCCGCATTCTTCAAAATCACCCAAGGCCAAATTGTCAACAGCAATTACTTCAACACTGTCTCCATTGTACATTGAAGAAGAAAATAAAACTTTATCTCCAAGTCGTAAAGGACTGCGAACTTCTCCAAATACATTTGTATATGATAGCCTCAAGGCGTATGTATTAGGATTAAATTCACCGTAACGGCCCAAAGAAGAACCATTGTTCAGTTTAGAACCACCTGTTTCATTGCTCGTTTCACCACTTGCCTTGGGGTACCAACAAAATGAAAGAATACTATCTTCAAGACCACTGGTGCCGTTAGAAGAAAAACCTTTTGAAAGAGACTTGAAAACAAGATTATTTGGATTGTCTATAACTTCTACTGACAAGATTTTATTTTCAACATCATAAGAT
>CAVGEF010000017.1:2909-11229 GCA_963628205.1 Bacteroidaceae bacterium | reverse complement strand
AAATTATAACTGCCGGTGCAATTTAAGATAAAAGCTGCATTTTTATTATCAAGAGCTGTAAAATCACTTGCAACAGCGCCATAGCCTAAATAACACACACTTATAGGATTTTCACAAATAGAAAAATCTTCTTGTGCTTCATATAGCTCAAGATATGTCTCTTGGCCTTTTGCAACGTACAAGAGAACTCCGTTAAAAGCAGGATTTTCAATGAAAAGTCCACCTCTTACGTCTTTATCTTTGAAACTGTAAGTATTAAGAGTTTTGCCTTTGGAATTAAGAATTTTTATACTGGAACTTTCTGACGAAATAAAAGGAACCAAAACATTGAGATTTTTTGAAACATCAATGCCGGAGCCTTGTGAGACATAAGGCACAACAGTTGCAACTTTAGATACATCACTTAAATTTTCATCAATTTTCAACAATGAATACGAAGAGCTGTCAAGAAAAAAGATGTCGCCTGTAGAACTTAACGTAAAATCTCTATATGTTCCTTTGGAGACGAGGGGAAAACAATCCAAAGCTGTGCCGTAAACAATATCAGAAGGCGTTTCTATTGAGTTATAAAAATCATTCCACAAAACATCAAAAGGAACACCAATACAATTTTCAATGATTTTGGCTGTATCTTTGAACCCGTTTATCTTACCAAAACTCTTAAAGGCCTCAAACACTTTAGATAAGCCATATTCATTAGACAAATACGATAAGAACGCTCCTCCAAAAATATACGGCAACGTAGAGGACGGATATATGTCCATAGCTCCGGCAATATCAATCCAAGAAGGGAAAAGACCTTCAATTTTGGATTGCCGTACAATGCTTGTTGCATATAAATCATTCATGCGCCCGTAGCCGTCCATACTTTCACACAGTACAGCCACGCCCTCTGCCATTGAAGAATATGTATATAGCAAAGGAGAAACGGAAACACTGTCTCCAAAAATATTTGAAACATGTTGCCAAAAATCACTTCTTATATTCATTGTAAAAGCATGGGCAAGTTCATGGCGAAACACATATACCAAAGTATTTGGATAATTTGAAAGAGTTCCATTGGGTGCAACAGTGTCAAACAAAACTATCCTGTTTGAGGGATAAGAAGTATAGTAAGCATTCAAAACTTTGTATTGAGATGTAACTACAACAGGAATTACAAGATTGGGGTCCGTACCAAACAAAGTGCACAAATAAGCATATTGCTCTTCACAACAGGAGGCAATAACGCTTGCACTTTTATAGCACGCAGGTTCATAAATAATCTTAAAATGGGAAGTCTCTACTTCTAAATAAGAACTTGCAACAATAGCACAAAGACATACAAACAATATAAAAAATACAGCAACAGGTCTCTTTAACGACATTGTTAAACAATCTCCCACCGTTTAATTAACCTAAGAGTCACACACCTAAACGTCCGGACGGCATTAAACCCGTAAAAGTTCTTCTTTCATATCACGGTCAATTGCATTTTTGATTAGCTCACCGGCACGCGCAATACAATCATCAATTTTGGAAAAAACAGCATCCAGTTCAGAATTCTTTCTGTCATTATCACCGGCATTTGCGTTAGAAGAACTTGCTTCACTTGCAATGGCAGCTGCCTTTCTGGCATAGTCAGGAATACTTGAAATCAGCTCCATGGCTTGGGATACATCTTTATCGTCTCTGTTATCGAAAATATAGACAGTCAAAATACGCGCAATTCCCCTTTCGCACCTGACAACTTTTTTCAAACAGTTTATTGTACCTCTGGAATGTTGAGAAAAACCGGTTGCCGCCAACTGAGCGTGTAATGACGCACATAGTTTTTTAAGCTGTACAAGCCATTTAAGAGAATTCTTAAGCACATTATACCCAACGCCCATCTTATTTGTGATATAAAGGATGATTAAATACGAAAGGCCCCAAGCTACGCACGTTCCAAGCATTTTCAGTAAAGACTCAGACATATCACTCATCCTCCTTTCTGTAACTCACAGTCAACTGCGGATACGGAACATCTATATGATTGTCAAACACCTCTGTATATAAGAGCTCACTCAAATCATATAAAACAGGCCAGTAATCTTCATTATGACACCAAACTTTAACGTCATAACGTACAGCTGACTCTTCTTCAAAATTATATCTTGCAGTAGGAGCTGGGTCTGAACAAACAAGAGGATGCTCTTTTGCAACTTTTAACAGCAATTGTTGTACCTGCTTATAGTCAGCATTGTAATCAACTTCAACCGGAATCGTTATACGACGCAACTCATTTGCAGAAAAATTCACAATATCGGAGCCAAAAACTTTGGAATTTGGGAGCATCACTTTCTTGTTATCAGGAGTAAAAAGAACTGTATGCATTAAAGTAAGCTCCTGTACTGTTCCCCCTACGCCACCTATTTCAACATAATCATTTTCTTTGAAAGGGTGCGTACTTACCAGCATAATGCCATTTGCAACACTGCCAATCAAATCCTTTACAGCCAGGCCAATGGCAAGCGTCAATGCCGATATTGCACTGACAAAACCCGACAACGGCAATCCCAGCACATTAAGACAGTACAAAATAAGACATAAATAAAGAACATATTTGACTATAGCAAGCACAAAATTCACAAGCGCATTATCTAAGTCGCTGGCTAAAATCCCAACTTTTACAAGTTTTAGAATATTTTTAATAATCAAAATTCCAAAAAAAGCTGCAATAGCTGCCGTCAATACCTGAAAGCCCGATTTTTCAAAATACAGTGCAACTTGTTTCCATAGACTGTCTAACATAACTTCTCCATATTCTCTGTCTTTTTTTTATTATCCTGCACAAGTTTATTTTGTTTCATCTTAAGTTCAGAAATAGCTTTAAGTTGAATATCAACTTTTTGTTGTAATTCTTTCTTTTGATTTTCAATTGCAAGCAACTGACTGTTAAGATGATTCATTTGTTCTGCAAGCTGAGAAAGTTGCATATTATGAATTTCAATATCACGCTCCATAAGAAGATGTTGCATAATAAGAGCTTGCCTCTCCATTGAATTTTCTTTTTCAATAATTTTGGAGCAACATTGCATAAGTTCTTCAGGAGCATCTTTATCGAGCCAAAACTGCATGCCATCGGCCAAAACTTCACCATAATCCGTAAATCTTTGCTCAAGAATTTGCATTATTTGTTTTTCTTGGCCTTGCAAAGCTTTAAGTTTACGACTTTCTTCTCCATAAGCACCCATATTCATAAGAGAGTCCTGAGCCCCGTCAACCATGGATTTTTGGTCAAGAAGCGTATTTTTACAATTGCGTTTCAGAAACCTTATTTGCTCCATTTGAGAAAGAATGTCTTTAGCATGTTCGCCCGGCAAATCTCTGCAATTACCCGTTTTATACAACCTGTGTCCTACTTGAGAGAACACAGAATCCAAACTCTTTTTAATTCTTTCAAGTTTTTTGTTATACAAGGGACCAATAAATCGAGAGTCGGCACCTGCTTTGGCAATATGTTTTTCGCAGTCTTGCACCTTTCTTTCATATTCACGCATGGGCTCAAGGCATTTTGCAAGTCTTGCAGGAAGCCTTCCTGAGGCATCTATTTCAACAGCTACAGCACCAAGCATAGCTAACAAAGTCTCAAACCTGGTATCCAAATCTCTCATGGAAGACTTAGTTTGTGCCATTTGCTCACCGCCAAAAGACATCTTGTCAATAGCGCTTTGCAAAGCCTCTATTTTATTGTCTACTTCATCTTTTTCAGAAACGACTTCGCACAGTTTTTCATATTGATTTTGACAGGGAGCGTAATTTATTGCCTTGTGCCATTTTGCTGCAACCTCCCCAAGTTCCGTATGTAAGCCACAGAGTTCGTTTTGAGATTTTTCCATCTCTTTTCTAAGTACTTCTATTTCACCGGTAAGTCCAGCCATAATGCAAATTGTAACATATACTCAAAAAACCGTCTGCAAATTAAATTCAAAATGTTGTATACTTTTACAACACTTCACAAAAAAAGTCTCAAAAGGACTTCATAATACAAGATAGGAGACAAAAAAATGGCAGAAACCATTACAGATATTAAAGGCCAAAAATTCAAAGAACTTGTAGAAGAAATGAAACTCTACCATGACCCAAAAGAACTTGAAGAAATACGAAAAATCATGAGAAAGAATGTTCCTCTCACTATGAGAGGCTATCTTCTTGCATACCTCTTTATGACTCAAAATGAAAACTCACACCACGCATCAACCCGTCCAAGAGGTAACGGACAATCACATGTTAAGACCGATGACAGAAGGCAATCTTTGGAAGATTCTGTGTCGTTTTATATCAACATTGGAAAGACAAGCAAGAGTTCACCAAAAGAACTTGCACAGTTTATTTGTGAAAAAGCAAATCTCAAGGCTTCTGATATTGTATCTATAGCCTACAAGCCAAGCTATTCTTTCATTTATATCAAAAAAGATGCTGCAAATAATGTTATGGATTCACTGAACGGGCAAATCTATAAGAATCGTAAAGTTAAAATAAATTACAGTAAGGAAAAAGATGCAGATTAAATGCGTTCGCGTAGGTCATTTACAAACAAATTGCTACATAATTGAGTCTACATATTCCAAAGACAGCACAGAATCCAGATTCTGTGCTGTTATTGACCCCGGTTTTTCACCCAGAAAAATCATGCAGGAAATAGTTGAAGATGTGACGCATATAATACTGACACATGCTCATTTTGACCATGTTGGTGCGCTTGAGGAACTTTGCATAGCATATCCAAATGCAGTTTTTGCCGTTGGAGAGTATGAGCCGCTAAACGGGCGTTATACACACCTTGGACGTAACGACGGACGGTTTCCTACTCCAAATCTTCTATTGAAAGACAATTCTACAATAGGTCCTTTCACTGTCCTTTATACTCCGGGTCATACTAAGGGCTCCATATGTCTTTTAGATAAAGAAGATAACATTCTTATAAGCGGAGACACTCTCTTTAGGGGTTGCTATGGAAGAACTGATGTGGGAGGCTCCAATGATGATATGAAAAATTCTTTGGCCCGTTTATACAAACTTAATCCAAACATAAAAGTACTTCCGGGTCATGGAGAGTCTACAACCATAGGAGACTTCCAAAATATATATCCTTATTTGGTATCAACCTTATAAAGATTTTTGAAAAGGAGGTTTTTGCAAAATGATAAAAGTGCTGTCTGTAGAAAACATGAGAAAAAGTGATGCACATACCATTGAAACAAAAACCTCCGGCCGTGATCTTATGTTTTGTGCCGGCAAGGCCGTTTTCAATACCGTAAATGAAAGATCTTTATGGAAAGCTCCTGTTGCCATAGTATGTGGCAGTGGAAACAACGCAGGCGATGGATATGCCTTAGCCCTTCTTCTTTTTGAGTCAAAAATTGATTGCACAATTTTCAGACTCTCACCCAAAGCATCCATAGATGGAGCTTTTTATCTCAACGAATGCATGAAAAAAGGTATCAAAGTCATTGATATTAGCAACATTGACATTTGCAAAAAGAAAGACAGCGATATCGGCCTTTGTAAAAATGGAGAATGTGGTCTTTTTTCAAGTTTTGCTACCATTGTGGATTGCATTTTTGGGACAGGGTTTTCAGGTGATGTAACAGGGCCTGCCAAGTGCGCCATTGAAGCTGTAAATGAGAGCTGTGCGTATAAAATATCGGTTGATATCAATAGTGGGCTCAACGGCAATAACGGACTTGCAAGTCTGTGTGCTGTGTCTGATTTGACTGTCTCAATTGGCTCTTTCAAACCGGGACATTTCCTTAATATGGCAAAAGATGTCATAAAAGAAAATGTTAATTGCGATATTGGTATTGATAATGTTGAAAGGCCTTTTTGGTTACTTGAACATGACGATTTTAAGGATGTCTTTAAGAGAAGACCCAACTATTGCAACAAGGGGAACTTTGGCTCCATTGCTCTCATTGGTGGCTCTTTGAAATATTGCGGTGCCATAAAGCTTGCCTCTATTGCCAATGCTGCAATGCGTTCCGGCTCTGGAGTTGTCAAAATTGCAACAGCAAAATCCTTGTGCTATGCTCTTAGTTCTCAAATACTTGAAAGCACTCTCTACCCTCTTTTTGACAATGATGGTGAAATTTGTTTTGTAAAAAAAGAAATAGATAATCTTATAAAAAACGTAAAGACTATTGCTTTTGGTATGGGCATTGGTGTTTCCAATCAAACAGAGCTCATGCTTTCATATCTTCTTTCGTCTTATACAGGAACACTTATCATTGATGCAGACGGCCTTACTGCTCTTTCCAATCTTTTGAAAGAAGATGATTTGATACTGAAGAATGCAAAATGCTCTGTTGTTCTTACGCCTCATGCAAAAGAATTTGCAAGACTTTTGAATTGTGAAATCAACACATATATGGCACATCCCATAGAAGAAGTGGAAGCTTTTGCAATAAAACACAATATTACTCTTCTTCTTAAAGGTCCTGCTACAATTGTAAGTAATGGGCAATACACTTATTTGACAAAAACAGGCTGTGCAGGAATGGCAACAGCCGGTAGCGGAGATGTTCTTTCAGGAATTTTGGCTGCCATTCTAGCGTGGACATCTCAAGATAAAGAGCTTACAAAAAGAAAAGACTTCTTACCTTTTGTTGTTGCATCATCTTCATATATCAACGGCAGAGCCGGAGAGCTTGCACAAGAAAAATCAAATCCAATAAGCATGACAGCCGGCGATACTGCACTGGCTGTAAAAGATGCAATAAGCGAGTATTTCTAAGATGTTTTGCATACTCAACTATGCCTTTACGCATGTTGTCTCAAAACCGGTTTGAAAGATAACTCATAATGGCTTCCAGTACTGAGCCCGCTATTGCCCTCGCTTTGTCTGAACAGGTCAAGTGGTCCGTGACTTCTCCCCTAGGGTCGACATCAGCAACTTTGAAACCTGTTGGAACAACAAGGTCATCATGAAGTAGTCCTCGTACCTTACCGGATATAGTAGTAACAACAGGAATTGGACCGTCTTTTGTTTCTATATTTGCAATAGTCTGGCCCGCCTCAACAATGTCTCCAATTAAAACGGCTCCTTTGAAAACACCGCTTGCAGGAGAATGCATAACTCTTTCTTTTCCATATCCTCCAATTATGCCCGGAATGCCGGTGTTGGCAGCAGCACTGCCGTTTTTGATAATCACACCAAGCCTATGCCCTCTTTGTGTCTCAATGACAGCATCAACATCCTTTGGAGCTTCAAATCCGGGGCCAAGCGCAACTGTAAAAGGGGCCATTGATTTGTCAGTTCCAAGATTTTTCTTGGCAATAATGGCATCAACCAGTGCCACAGGTGTGTACTTTTTCAAAATCGTACAATTTGGGTCTACAACAACAGGGACCTCTCCATCATCTAGCACGCGCAAAACATCGTAAATATCACATTTACGGGCTGTAACACCTTCAACGTTTGCAATTCCATCAAATAATGCTGTTGCAAATGAAACAGTTCTTCTTATTACTGTAGGTTTTTCAACTTCAAGATGAACAACGTCAAATCCTGCATTGTGAAGCCTAATGCCCACAGCTGTTGCAAGATCTCCCGCACCCCTGACAACAACAAGTCTTCTTTTCCACAAAGATGAAGTCTGTGATAATTCTTTGCAAAAAACAGCCATCTCTTCTGTTGCAACGTATTTGGGTCCATCAACGACAGCGTTGTTAAAAAGTTTTTCGTCAGTATTTTGCATATAAAGCCCCCTCTTTTACAGCTGCAACGTATATCTTAACATCTTCAGGTCTTTTTATATTACCAATCAAGTCAGTATCGTCTTGCCTGTTAGATTGTCTCAAATCTGCGCCATTGAAAATGACAACCCTGTGAGATGGAATTGTTCCTTTCAAAATGCCCTCCGGCTCTGCAAAATACCAGTCCATATACAAGCTGTCTATAACTGCATCTACAGAAGGACCAAAAGCAACTTCGCAGGCCTTGCAGCCTAATGCCCACATGCCAAAAACAGCTATTGTGAATGTAGTAAGCGGATGTATTTGAGGGTCTCTGGATGTGTGAATCTTCACGGGGAGGCACTTGGAACCATCGGCCTCAGAAATTATTACATCATATATCTCATATAGTTTTTCCAAATTGTCAAATCCAGGAGAACACCACTTGTTTCCATCTTGTGAAACATGAGCGTAAAAAACAACCTCTTTGGGTTTTGGATTATAATTTAGAATACTTTCGTCATTAAAAACTTTGTCTTGGCCGTAATCCAAAAGATAAGGTGAAATGAGCTTGGTAGTAGTTGTTATTAGCACTTTTTTGCCTTTTTCTTTCAGAAATTCAGCA
>CAVGEF010000017.1:0-2899 GCA_963628205.1 Bacteroidaceae bacterium | reverse complement strand
CCAATCATTAGAGACGTCTTGCCTCCGCCTCCGGTAATAGAGATAAAAGACTTTTTATTTGTACTCAAATCTTCACATAAGAAATCTTCCCACAGACATTTGTAAAGTGGCTCTTTAACAACATGCTTGCTCATGAGCAAATAATAGCCCAAATTAGGAAAAATAAACATACCGGATTTTGAAGAAAAAGTCCCACAATACATGTGCTACGCAGTACGGCTATCCCTTGTTCCTTTATTTTGAGCAAAGTATAATGAAGCAAGTTGTTGTTAAAAACAATTCGATGCCAAAGAAACTTTTACAGGAACCTAAAAGGAACATACAATGGATACCAAAAAAGATACCAAACAAGGAACAAAAACAGGCATAAAGACAAATAAAAAAGAAAACAAAACCCCTTTTACTGTATCTTGCAAGTTCAGTCTTGCAAAAAACGGTTCTTTTTTTTGGGGCCCCGGGTTAAAAGCTCTGTTTGAATTGATTGAGCAAACAGGCTCCGTAAAAGGTGCCTGCGAAGAAATGGGAATGAGTTATTCCAAAGCATGGAAGAAAATAAAAGAAGCAGAAGACGCGTTGGAATGTGAAGTTGTAACTAGAGTACAAGGAGGAAAAGGTGGCGGGCAAGCCCACCTCACACCAAAAGGAAAGTGGATACTGGACACCTATACAGCTTTTGTGAAAAAGGCAACAGAAGAAGCAAAAACCACATTTGAGGAAGTCTTTGGTGAAAATGAAGAAACTCAAGAGAACAATTGATTTATAGAAGTTTTTGTAAAGAGGTTTTTGCAAAACTGCCTTCAGGTGTCTTAGCTTTGCCTTTGCATCTAAAAGAGCATTTTGTAAAAACCTCTAAAATGAGTTTTTCTATAAGATTTCAATTTCATCGCCGGCTTGAATGCGACCTTCCTTGATAACAATGGCAAAAATACCGTCAGTTGGCATAACACACCGGCCTGTGGCTTTTTTTATAGCACAATCAGAATGACATTCCTTGCCAATTTGAGTAACTTCAAGCTCAGCATTACCAACTCTAAGCCTGGTTCCTACAGGAAGATGCTTTAAGTCAATTCCTCTGGTATTAATGTTTTCTGCAAAAATGCCGTCATCCAACTCAATTGGACAAACAGAGCGCATAGTATCAATACTTTCTTCAGCTAAAAGACTAATTTGTCTATGCCAATCTCCGGCATGAGAGTCGCCCTCAATACCGTGATGACATCTCACATCAATATATGCAACAGGATGCTTACGGATACCCTTAACATCACTGATATTAACAGAAACAACCACAGCCATCATTTAACCTCAAAAATTCCACTTTTTCCGCCATCTTTATAAGTAAGATGAATATTGGAAATAACCATATTGCGCTGAACTGCCTTACACATATCGTAAACTGTTAAAGCAGCAACACTTACAGCTGTAAGAGCTTCCATCTCAACCCCTGTTTGCCCTTGACAGCGCACTTCACTGGAAATAATCAAAACAGCACTATGACTGTCTTTTGCAAGCTCAATTTTACTCACAGAGTCATCATTTGCATCTTCAACTATTGTATCCGGCTCTAAATTTTCAGATAAATCCTTAATTTCAAAAGTTATATCTACCTTAGACAAAAGAAGAGGATGACACATTGGAATGAGCTCACTGTTTTTCTTGGCAGCCATAATTCCTGCAACTTGGGCAACAGCAAGGACATCACCCTTTCCTATTTGGCCGTCTTTAATCTTTTGCATAGTTGCAGATGACATAAGAACATAAGATTGTGCCTTGGCAGTCCTGCTTGTTTCTGCCTTTTGGCTCACATCTACCATTTTTGCTCTCCCTTGCTCATTAAAATGCGTCAATTCCATACTAGCCTCCAATTTGATTCATAGCCCGGTGAGTTTGAGTAACTCCTTCATCGCATAAATGGTGGTGCTCAGGCTTGGACAAAATACCCTTGCAAATTGCATCTTCCAACGCTTTTTCCTCCAAGTTGCGCAACAAAATCTCGTGATCTGAATGCAGGCATGGCTTCAGGCGCCCGTCACACGTAATTCTTATGCGATTGCACTGACAGCAAAATTCGTTGCTCAGAGGCGTAATGAGGCCCACCTCTCCAGCATATCCTTTAACCTTATACCTTTTTGCAACTCCGTCTGAGGGGAAATCGTTTGAAATTTTTTCCAAATTTGGGCAAACTTCAAGTACTTTGGAAGCCGGAACAAAAGTTCCAAAAGTTGAGCCACAACCCATTGGCATTCGTTCAATAAAACGCACTTGATAATTTTTATCACGGGTAAGATTTACAAAATTTGCAATCTCATCATCATTCACACCGCCAAGAAGAACACAATTTATTTTAATTTTATCAAACCCGGCATCCTGGGAGGCTTTAAGGCCATTCAATACATCATCCAAAGAGCCAAGTCGTGTAATTTGACTGAACCGCTCAGGGCGCAATGTATCTAAGCTCACATTCAACCTGTCTACTCCGCCGGCTTTTAACGGCTTTGCCAAAGAAGAAAGAAGACTTCCATTTGTAGTTATACAAAGCTCTTGAACTCCGGGAATATCTTTAAGCATTTTGCAAAAATCCACAATTCCACGACGCACCAGAGGCTCTCCTCCTGTAACTCTAATCTTACGAATGCCACATTTAACAGCTGCCTTTGTCATAGCCACAAGTTCTTCAAAAGAACAAATGTCACTGTGGTTTTGCTTGGCAACACCCTGCATAGGCATGCAATAAATGCACCTGTAGTTGCATTTGTCTGTTACACTAATTCTTAAATATGTAATTTGCCTGCCACAAAGATCCAACATACTGCCACCATATAAAAAGCTGCGATAGGAATGACAGCCCTTATAAACTATAATACAAACTTCTTATTCTGCTCAACCAAAACTTATTAAC
>CAVGEF010000016.1:3550-6223 GCA_963628205.1 Bacteroidaceae bacterium | reverse complement strand
AAAAAAAAAAAAAAGGTAAATAGTAAATAACGACATTAGTTTCAAGAATAAAACATGCTGTTATAATTTGCCCCAAATTGTGAAGAACTCCCCCAAAAACACTCACCGCAATGCTTCCGAAAAGTCGTGTCTTTTTCAAGAAGAACATTCCAAATAAGCTTAAAAGTGCTCCGCAAAGCGAGTATGCAAGACTTAAAACAGAGCCAAACATAAGAGATGAAAGAATAACTCTAATAATTGAGATAACAAGCGCTTCTTTTAATCCAAGACCGTACAATGCAAAAAGGATAACAATATTTGCAAGCCCTATTTTTACACCTGGAATTGCAACGAATGCAGGAATTTGAGATTCTATAAAAGACAAAACTAATGCAAGCGCAATTAGAAGCCCCATTTGTGATATTTTCTTTGTTTCCATTGGCATTCTACTCCAAATACTTGCTTCAAAACCTCTAAAATACGACCTTCTACAGTACAATATCAACAGACTCATCGCCAACTGCAACAGTGACAGTAAGTTTATTGGGTAAACACGTTATGCATTGACCTGTATATCTAACTGCACCTTGTCTTATACAAAGTTTGTCCGGGCAATTGGCACTTGTCACTTTTGCACTGCCGTCTTCAATTACAAGAATATTGGAACCGTCATTGAGAGAATATTCACCATTCACAGCAAGAGAGTATTCTCCAATTTGTATACCATCTACAGCTACAACAACCATACTTGCCTGTTGACCGCTATGAGAGAGTACAAAATACAGAAACAAAGAGACAAGTAAAAAAAATAAAATGAGACATGCATCTCTAAAGGTCCTGTCTCTAAAAGAAATCTTCATAATTCCTCTAGCTAATAAACAATTAAATCTTCCAAATTTGGTGTATATTTGACTTCCCCATTATGGAAAATCCATACACATTCCACACCGTCCAGACTTGAAACAAGTTCAAGGCCTTTTTCATAATCCATACAATACAAAGCTGTAGAGAGAGCATCTGCATAACCGCTGTCTTTTGTTATTACACTCAACGATGCAAAGTATTCTGCAGGCCATAATGTAGTTGGGTCAATTATGTGGGAATACTTTTTGCCGTTTACTGTAAAAAATCTCTCATATTCACCGCTTGTCACACAGGAAGTGTCACTTAGCATGAGCTTTAGAGCAAAACGTGATGTAGGATTTTTTGGATCTCTTATTCCCGTAATCCAGCCTTCGCCACTAGGTTTGGAGCCCACAATTCGCACATTACCTCCTATGTTAAGAACATAACTTGAGGCTCCCTGTTCTTCCAACCATTGCGCAGCTTTCTCTGTTGCATAACCTTTTCCAACAGCTCCAACATCCAGTGAAGCTTTGGAGTCTGTTATTCGCACTGTACTGTTTTCTTCATCTATCTCTATAAAATCAAATCCCGCATACTTAGATGCTTCATCTAAAATACTTTGCTTAGGTAAATACTCAGTATTTGAACTTCTTGCATCATGCCAAATAGAAAGAACGCTTCCCATCATGACATCTACCATACAGTCTGTTGAAGAACAAACTTCTTTGCAGAACAAAAGAAATTCTATAATCTCGCAATCTACCTTAACAGGCTCTCCTCCTGCTTTTTTATTCACTGTACACAAATTATTCATTCCACTGTATTCATGGTAGATATCAAAAAGCTTGTGATACTTGTCCAATATATCAGAAATACCGCTTGTGAGCTCGTCAAAACGTTCATTGCTATCTCCTGCATAACTGTAAACATAAGACACAGTGTCAAAAAATGAAAAATAAGTTTTTCCTTTTGGCTCTGTTTTTCCATTATTTGCATTTTCTTGTGCTGTTTGGGAACTTTTACTGCATCCTGTAGAAAGGCCCAAAATCAATATCACAAGTAAAACAAAACCAAGCGTTAGTATAAATCCAACACTTGGCATCATCTTTTTCACATCATTTATATGGCAATCAGTTGACGTTGTTTGCATATTTGACAATTGTGCAAATTTTTATAAAGTTTTGCAAGAAATGTTCTTTTAGATGCAAAGGCAAAGCAAAGATACATAAGGGCAGTTTTACAAAAACCTTTATTACCTTTAATTTACATTCTCTATGGAAGCTTTAACAAAACCGTCAAAAATGGGATGCGGTTTTGTAGGACGGCTCTTGAACTCCGGATGAAATTGAACAGCTACAAAGAAAGGATGAACATTCTTTGGAAGTTCAACAGCTTCAACCAAAGTACCGTTTGGAGACTTCCCGCTTAAAACAAACCCTTTTTCTACAAATTCTTTTTCAAATGCTCCGTTGAACTCATAGCGGTGTCTATGACGCTCTTGAATACTTGAGCACTTATACAAACTCTCCAGGAGAGAACCACTTGAAATTGAACAAGGATATGCTCCCAAGCGCATTGTACCACCCTTTTGCAGACCTTTTTGGTCTTTCATTAAGTCTATGACAGGATGAGATGTAGTAGAAGAAAATTCACTTGAATTTGCATCTTTCCAGCCAATTACATCGCGCGCAAACTCAATACACGCTATTTGCATTCCAAGGCAAATGCCAAAATAAGGTATCCTGTTTTCTCTTGCATAACGGCATGATAAAATCATACCGTCAATTCCTCTTTCACCAAAACCACCGGGAACCAAAATTCCATTAACACCTGCAAGGAAAGAAGATG
>CAVGEF010000016.1:0-3485 GCA_963628205.1 Bacteroidaceae bacterium | reverse complement strand
TAATATCACTTGATTCAACCCATCTTAGTGAAAGATGAACATTATTCCAAAGTGCTGCATGCGCAAAAGACTCTACAATAGACAAATATGCATCATGCAATGCGGTATATTTACCAACAATGGCAACTTCTACGCTTTTTCCGCTTGTACGTGAAGATTCCACCTTTTCAACTACATTACGCCAATTTGTCATATCACATACAGGTGCTTTAATGTTCAGTATACGACACACGATATCGTCTAAATGCTGTCTGTGAAGCATAAGCGGCACTTCATAGAGACTTGAAAGAGTCTCGTTTTCAATAACACAATCGGGCTGAACATTGCAGAACATTGCAATCTTGGATTTGATTGACTCTTCAATTGGATTATCGCTTCTTAGTACTATGATATCCGGAAAAAGTCCCAACCCTTGCATTTCTTTTACAGAATGCTGTGTGGGTTTACTTTTATGTTCTCCGCTTGATGCCAAATACGGAACAAGCGTTACATGAATATACAACCTGTTGGCTTCTCCTACTTCATGGCCAATTTGTCTAATAGCCTCTAAGAAAGGCTGGCTTTCAATATCACCAACGGTACCACCAATTTCTGTTATAACGACATCGGCATTAGTCTTGTTTCCAACAGCATAAATGAATTTTTTTATTTCATTGGTAACATGGGGAATAATTTGTACAGTATTTCCCAAATACTCACCGGCTCTTTCTTTTTGAAGAACGTTCCAGAAAACTTTACCGCTTGTAAGATTTGAGTACTTGTTTAAGTCTTCGTCTATAAATCTTTCATAATGGCCCAAGTCAAGGTCTGTTTCTGCACCGTCTTCTGTGACAAATACTTCGCCATGTTGCAAAGGGCTCATGGTTCCGGGATCTACGTTCATATACGGGTCGAGCTTTTGAGCGGCGACCTTAAGACCTCTGTTTTTCAACAGTCTACCAAGACTTGCGGCTGTAATGCCCTTTCCCAGTCCTGAAACAACTCCACCTGTAACAAAAATGTACTTGGTCATGGTGTACCTCAAAGAAGACTAAAGAGTTTTTTGAAAACCTCTAATAAATTCGAAATGAAGAATATCTAAAGAAAACAGACAATGTAAAGTAAGAAAACCGTGCAAAACAAACGAAAATTAAAAAATTTTTCTACTTGTGATATTACGCACATTTTTCAATCGTCTCAGTCCTTTAGCTCTGTATGAATTTCTCCATCTCTATTTTTTACAAAAGAATTTTTACAAAAGAAGTCAAGTTTTGCTTTTCCATCCTTAAAAGGAATATCAATAACATCTTTGTTATTCTCAAATACAAAACCTTGCGGGAGACTTGCCGTAATAGTCCTGCCTTCAAGAGGAAAAACGCCCTTTACAACTTCAAAACAAGCACTGTTTTCGCTAAGTTTTACCTTTACAAGACAGTATTTATCCAAAGAAAGAGTTTGGCTTCCATCGTCTTCAAAATAAGTATATTCATAATCGCATGTACTTGTATTTGTATTCTTACTCAAAACTCCCGGAACCAAAGAACTTGGAACCAAAGAACTTGGAACCAAAACAAAATTCAGGCACTTAAAATGCCCATTTGAAAGATCTTTGCAATCAGGACTTTTTACAATAACAGACGGTATTTTGAAAAGATAGCGTGCTTTACCAAAAGGAAGGTCAAAAACATATTCGTTACCACCGGACAAAACAGTCTTTTTTTGAACATCATACCAAGAAGTGTTCTTAGGCAAAGGAAGTTTGACTTTATCTTGAGCCTCATCAACGGCAAAGAGACTTAATATTGAGGGCCCGCTTTGATAACAGGCAATGTTTGTTGGAATCTTTTTGTCTTGAGGATACTCCAAAGCAAGAATACGGCACATTGGTTTTCCTGTTTGAGAAGCCTCGTATGCTACATTGTACAAATATGGCATAAAGAGATAATGCTCCAAAACAAGATCTCTTATATATGAAAGAGCATTAGGATAAGTCCAAGGCTCGGTAGGATTATCGTCTGCTCTCCATGAATGAATTACAAACCTGGGTTGGAAAACTGCACTTTGACATGAACGGACAAGGAGCTCCTCAGACGGCCTTTCACCGTAGAAACCGCCCAAATCATTACCAATATAAGGCATTGCAGAAAGCCCCAAAGACATAATTTGATACTGGTTATAACGCAAAGTCCCCCACGTAGAAGTATTATCACCTGTCCAACTTCGCGCATATTTTTGAATACCGGGGCAAGCACTTCTTGTATAAATCCAAGGACGTATACCGGGAGAAACTTCACTAAAAGCACCCCAAGATGCCTGACACATCAAAAGCGGATAAATTAATTTTCTTCTATGGGCATTAGTATCAAAATCTTCCAACTCGCACTCGTTGTTGTCATTCCAAATACCGGTACAACCGTGAGACAAATATTTTTCAATAAGCTTATCTTTCCACCATTTTTGCGCATTTGGGTTTGCAAAATCCAAAAACGATGCACTTCCTCCCCAATAAAATTCTACAAGAGTATTTCCATCGTCGTCTTGTAAAAAATAACCCTTCTCTTTGAGCTCGTCATACCACGGATGAGTTGTCAAAAATCCCGGTTTGATATTCATCGTGAGGTTGTAACCCCTGTCATGCAAATTTGACAAATACGTACCATAATTGGGGAATTTCTGAGTGTTCCAGTAAAGAGCATACCGCTTGCCGTCTTGAGCTTTCAAATAGCCCGATGACACATACATTCCCTCACATGGAATGTCTTTATCCTCTGTTTTCTTAAAATAATTCAAAATTCTTTGAGGCGCATCATCACTTTCAACATAATTCATGCTGGAACCAAAGAAACCAAAAGAAAACAAAGGAGGAAAAGCAGGCAGTCCTGTAATAGAACAATAAGAGCCTAAAACCTCACCATAGTCATCTCCGGGGATGATATAGAACGCAATTGGGCCATCGTTTATCTCTACGCATGTATAAAAAGGACTTTCTTTTCCAAAATCAACGGCATTAATAAGACCCAGCGGATAATAAAACCCTGCAATAGCGCCGTTGTCCAAATTTTGCTTCATGTAAAAAGCAATTGATTTATACAAAGGGTCACTGTAAGAGCCGTCATACCCCAAACTGTCTCTATTGAAAATTCTAAACCTTTTTCCTCTATGGTTTGGCTCTCCTGCCTTATCTCCCATTCCAAAGAAACGCATATTATCGTCCAAAGGGTCATTTATACGGCAAAACCAGCTCTTGTCGCCATCTTTTTGAAAACCTCTGATTTGAGTCCTTGGAATAACCGTATCACTTGTACCCAAAGGCCCTCCAAAAATAGATTTTCCTTTATGAAAAACCTGAATATTGCCATTATTTTTTTGAACAGTTACAACTATATCATCAAGTTGTGCAACAGAGCCGTCTTCATTGACCTTCAAGCTTGGAGACTTCTCACTTTTTTGCATATCACCTTTTAATACGTCATTAACATACATCAAAGCACCGGGAGTCTCTAAAG
>CAVGEF010000015.1:775-9655 GCA_963628205.1 Bacteroidaceae bacterium | reverse complement strand
GGTCAGTTCCGCTCATTTGATTCAAATCTTCCCCCAGCTTAGAGTCAATGATTGCCTTATACAAAGGAGCTCCCGGGTTTCCAAGAAGAACATCAACTAAAACCGATACCGTCAAAACTTCCAAAGGATCACTTGAAGACGAAGTAAGCCATGTGAGCACGACACTGCGGACATCTTTTACAGAACAAGGAGCTTTAATTTTGAAAGGCTTAAGATGATTTTGCATGTAGTCTTGCGACTTGGAAATAAATTTACATCCTCTTGTCTTATTTTTAAGATACAGGTTTTCAAGTTTGTCTAAAAGCTCTCCTGTTTCCAAATCACCAAAAAGAAAGAGCCTGCAATTAGATGGGCTGTACCATTTGCGATACCTTTCCAAATATTCTTCATAACTTAGAGTTGCAATACTTAGGGGATCGCCTCCGGAATCAAAACAATAAGGCGTTCCTTTGAAAAGATTTTTTGTAATATTTACTTGTACTGCAGAGTCTTCTGTGTTTCTTGCTCCACACATTTCATTGAACACAACACCGTCAAAATGGCCATCAAATGCTCTCACTCCCTCTTGTTGAAATGATTCAATCCTCAAAAGAGGAGCAAAAACAGCATCGGCATATATATCAAAAAGATTATCAAAATCCTTTTTTAGAGGAGATGAAAGAGGAAACATTGTTTTGTCTCCAAAAGTGACTGCATTTAAGAAAGTATTAGGGCTTGCAAGATATGCCTGGCTAAAAGGGTCTTTTACGGGAAAACGCTTGGAGCCACACAAAACTGTATGCTCAATTACATGAGCTATGCCTTTATCATCTTCAGACGGAGTTGCAAAAATAAAATTGCAGGTAAGTTCTGTATTGGGGTTTTTTATATGAAAAACTTCCATGCCTGTCTCTTCATGGACATAGAAAAGCCCCTCACCGTTGTATTCTTTAAGAGGAGTACGTCGTATAAGATTAAACATATTGGGCCTTTAGAAGAGTATAAGTTATATTGGAAATTTTTTCGTATGCAGCATTTGTAGCTTCTTCAAGAGTTTCTCCAAAAGCTGTTGCATAAATCACGGAGCCGGAATAAATCAAAACCCCTGTTTTTGTATCATACAAAGAGGCTGTTCCTTCAATATTTACAGCAAATCCGCCAACTTGAGATGAAATGAAATCAATTTGGCCAAAACGGCAAATTAAAATACAATCTTGAAGCCCCCTGTTTTGGCTATCTTGCACAGCATAAGTCCCATTGTCTTGAGTACGGGACAGCTTTTGCGAGTAAATATTGTGTGTATAATCGTAAAGAATATCCTCTTCTTCACTTGAAGAGGCATAGTAAGGAAGTACATTTGCACTGCTTTGTTCAAAAAGCTTACACATATAATCAGTTGTATCTGAATTTCCAATCACATAGCCTTTGGAATTAAATTCAACAACGCAAACAGCAATAGAGCCCAGTCTGTGCTCCATATTGTAGTCAAATTCAATCTCTTTTTGTTCTATAACTTCTCTAAGAGTTGCAACAGCTTGCTTGTCTGTTTTACTTTCCAGTTCCTGTAAAACAGTTTCAAAATCAAACTTAAATAAAACAGAGCCTTTTCGCACTAATGTGAAATTTTGGCAATCAAATGAAAAACTGCCATTGGTGCCTGTTGTGTAAACAAAAGAAGAATCATACTCATCACCTTTCATATCTACAGCTTTATAAGAGGCAAGAATACCGGCATTTTTTACTTTTGAAGGGAAAAAACTTGTTTTTCTTGTTACATTTACATTGCACGTAGCACTGGCATAATTGGCACTTGTAATTGAAATTTCCAAAGAACTTAAGAGATTTGAAACATCATCAAGCAAAGTATAATAAGAATATTCGTCTTTTACATAGTCTTGCTCATAAGAAAGAACCATTGCCTGCAAATAGCAGGAAATCCCCTTTGTGAATACTTCTTCTTTTACATATTCATCACCTTCAAGAACAAGGTCTTCTATTTTCTTTGAAATTTCATTTTTGCGTAATGTTTCTTCAGAACTTGCTTCTTCCAAAAGATGTTCATCTGCAACAACATATACATAGAACTCTATACCACTTTCTAACGTTCTATAATAAGACTCCTCAACCGTAAGACCATATGCCTTTATAGTCCCAAGCACGCTAAGTTCCCTGTAAACTTCTTGCCCAAGAGGCACACCAATTCTATTTGATATTTGCTCTATGATATTGGAATAAGAAAGAAGTTCTGCCTGTCTTACACTGGATGCCTCACCGGCTCCCACAAATGAAATCTTACCTTTATCCAAACTGGGAAGCGGTGCATAGAGCCAAAAAGGAAGACCTGTAATTGTTGACTGGACAAGTGCTTTTGCGCTTGCACAACTTGAAAGAAATATAAAAGAGAAAATCATTACAAGAGAGATACAAATAATATTTCTTGTTCTAACTGACATTTTATATTTCATATTACATTTCACAAAAAGACTCCAACACCAACAAAAGAAGTGTAGTATTTAAGAGATACACTTCTCAACCAAGAAAGTCCAACTTCCCATTGAAAAGAACCAATATAATGCCTGTAAGAAAATCCATAAGAACATGCAAATTCAACATTTGGATAAACAAAAACTCCGGCAGTGCACCATCCGTTGATACCGCCGTCTTCCACAAGCGTAAAAGACGTATCCCAAAGAGTGGAAAAGAGAAAGCTTGTCTCAAAACCGGCTGTAACAAAAACTTTGGTCGTACTTGAAGAAGTGCTTGCCGTTGTTGAGCCAAAAGAGCCTAAAGACAACAAAGGCTTAAAAGTAAAACCGCAAAGAAGGACAGGCCTTATTGGATATAATGCAGTGGAAACCGAGTATCCAACAGAAACAATAGAGGTATTTACAAAAGAGGCTCTTGCAAAAATTGTGTGCATACGGCCTTTTTCTTTTAAGTTATCACCAATTTCAACCTTTGAATTAGTGCTTAATCTATCAAAGACAACAACATTTTCACTGCTATTTGCCACAATTAAGACATTGTTTTTAGAATCTTTGAAAATTGTCCCGGCCTTTGGAGGAACTTCAAAATCAATTGAAGATACTTGGTTTTTATAAACATAACCAATAGAAGCGCACCATGCACATGAAAGAGAAATGAGAATAAAAAGTAAAATGGCGAAAGTCTTTTTTGTCATGCCCACTGTTTTACAATCTCAACTATAAGAGCCACGCTGTCGCACATGGCATCAACGGCTGCCCACTCAAAACGGCTATGGAAATTATGACCGCCGGTATAAAGATTAGGACAAGGAATACCTTTCATCTCTGCTATGCGCGAGCCGTCAGTACCACCTCTAATCAAACTTGTATACAAAGGCTGTCCAAGAACTTCTCCAGCCTTAAAGATTGCTTCAACAGCTTTGGGATTTTTCTTTGAAGCTTCTCCCATGTTCAGGTAGCTAATCTTATCCTGAACTGTAACTTTGCCACCCTTATAAAGCATTTCAACAGTCTTACCCAAGTTCTTTAATACTTCAATTCTTCTTAACAGACTGTCATAATCAAAATCTCTCAAATAAACAGTCACATCCATGTCTGTTGCATTCCCGCTTGCTGTTTGTGCACAGTAGTAACCATACCTGCCGTCAGTGGCTTCCGGGCTTTCTGCTTGAGGGATTGCATTAATAAATGCAGCTGCCATTGTAAGAGCATTCACCATGCGCCCTCTTGCAGAGCCTAAATGATATGAAACTCCGGTAAAATGAACTTTGACTGTTGCAGCATTAAAACATTCAAGTTCAATTTCATACCTTGTTCCGCCGTCAACAGTATATAACGCTTGAGCGTGGAGCCTTGTTGCATCAAAAAAGTCCATTCCGCAACCGGTTTCTTCGTCCGGAGACAGTAATATTTCAATCTCTCCATGTTTTATTTCAGGGTGTTTTACAAGATATGAAACTGCTGTCATGATTTCAGAGACTCCACCCTTGTCATCACAACCTAAAAGAGTATCTCCACTTGAAACTACGATAGAAGAGCCTACATAGCCGGCAAGTTCCGGATTGTTGGATTCTTCAATTGAAAATTCATCATTAAGCTTTATGTCTCCTCCGTCATATTTCTCAATAAGACGAGGCTTTACATGATTGCCTTCAACGTCATTGGCTGTATCAACATGAGAGCAAAAAGCAATACAAGGTAAATTTTCCTGTGTGGCATTGAGTCTTGCAAGAAGATAACCATGCTCGTCTAAAGTAACGTCTTCAATGCCAAGGTCCCTAAGTTCCTTCTCCAACATTCTAAGCAAATCCCACTGGCCGTCTGTTGAGGGGTGTTTCTTGTCAGCAACATCTTCGTCGCTCATCGTATCAACTTGAACATATCTTAAAAATCTATCAAGAATCTCGTTTTTGAACTCTTTACTGTCAAACTTTTTACTCATGACAAACTCCTTAACCTGTTGCACATTATACCCACAAAACGCCTTGTATAAAAGTATTTATAAAGCGCAAATGCTCGGAAGCTTTAACGAGAAAAATTCACATAACAAATAAAGCCTTTAGTTGGCAAGAGCCGTATTTGGTATTTACACGAAAAGCCCGGGTATAGCTATAGAAACTGTAAAACTACACCCGAAAGCACCTCTTTCAAAACTTGTACAACCTGTTTGGGCTTTAATTTATGCATCAAAATTGTAGGTTTTAAGCATTGTGCGAACCGTTCCAACAATGTTGTAAAGGCCAAAAACACAAATTACAATGCCTGTAACAACAGGACCCATACCAAGGGTCTCTGCCATAGCTGTAACAGTTGTAGTTAAAGCAAAATCGGCCTTTGGAATTTTGATTAAATCCTTAAACCAAGTCTCAAAATCCACACCGTCACCGGTACCGTACTTGTAATACTCATACATGGACATAATTGATATTGCAACAAGACCGGCACCAATTGCAATGGCAGCTGCGGCACTTATTTTTCCCCAAAAAACAAGATTTGGAACACATGCATAAACAATGCCCGCAACCATAAGAACTACAGATCTTGTCACCAATACTTTAAGGTCCTTATAGAAAGCTTCTTGCTGGTTTAAGGGGAGCCCTTTTGCAAACTCAATCCCTTTTGAAGCCATAGAAGATTCCAGACTGTCAGTTTGCTCTTTAAGATTTGCATATTCTTTGGAAGAGAGCACATATTTAGCCGTCTCCATTATGGGCTGCACATCAAGACTTTGTTGAGAACAATCCATTGCATAACAAAAATCCAAATAATCCTTACCACCCTCTTCTTTCAAAGTAAGTTCAACAATATCAGAGCCTGTCAAAGGCCTGTTTGAAGCATCTTTGGAATAACCCAAACTCTCCAATGCCTTGGAAGAATCAATGCCTTCCAAACTTTGTTTTAAGTCCTCATCAAGATATTCTTTTATGCAAGAAAGCTGAGCATCTATAACTTTTGCAACAGCAGGTTTCATTTCAGAGTCAGTTATAGAAGCCTTGAAAGACGGAATATAAGAAAGATTACACGATACCATTGCAAGCAATAAGAAAATACTTACACACTTGTTTAATAATTTCATTGATTTTACATTCATTTTTATACCTCTTTATACCTCACAAAAGAGCCATCCAAAGGACAAACGAAATCTGAATGTCCTATAGCAAGAAAAAACACCTTTGAGTTTTGAATACTCATCAGTAAACGTTCCGGAAGGGTCCCTGATTGAAACAGCCGGTTCGATAAAAAGACCATGACTTAAAGTAAACGTCCACCCCAGTACAACTTCATTTAAGTTCAAAAGACTTTCCAAGTCTTCAATACCATGTGAAAAACCAACTTGAAAAAGCGACAGTCCCATATAAGGACCTCTTTCCCACGGATAGTAAACAAGCAAAATTCCTGCCTCAAAAAAAGAAGCAAACGTTGTAGAAGAACCTTTTTTGAACGTAAAACCAACAGGGATTCTAAGTTCAAAACCGTCAAGAATTAAGGCTCTCATATCACAGGAAAATTGAAAACTGTCTTTACTTACAAAAGGGTCCTGAAGAGTTCCAAAGTCCAAAGAAACACCCATGTTGTTGGAGCAATACAATGCCCCAACAACCAATATAACAAGAAAAAAACACACAATTAATCTTTTCATATGCCATCGTTATAAAGAGATTAACTTAGATGATACCAAGCAGAGCAATTGCCATATTTGATGTAACAGTTGCAAAATAGTTTTCTGAAAGCGCAATTGAAAGTGGCTGAGAAGTCAAAACAACAGAGCCTATGGAAGAAATTGCATAGCCTACAGCTTCAAAACTCACAATTCTGTTACCGCTACTTACAACGTAGAAGTAATTTGCACCATCGGCTTCCAGCTTCTCAACAGGAATATCAAAAGTGCTCATCTTGGTATAAGAGGCCCCTTCAACAACTTTGTATGTCTCAAGACAAGTGTTTCCTGCTTTAAGAACAAGACTTGCATTGGCATAACGAATGCCCTTTGTTGCATACGAGCCAAGTTCAGAAATTGAGCCGTTAAGAAGCCTGCCCTCGTCACCATAAGAGATGGAGACAAAAGCCGTTGAACTGTTTGCAGAATACAAAATATATTTGCCGTCAGGTGAAGAATCCAAGTCATTTACACTCTCAAAAGCTCCGGAGCCAATTTTCTTGTTGTAAGCACTGAGCTTTGCTGTGTTACCGTCAACTGTAAGAGCAAACATGTACTTTGTTCCGGAATCGGCTATTTGAATGAAATTCTTGGAAGGTGTAAATGTTGCAGCAGAAATCTCAGAAAGCGCAACACTGCCCATTTTGCCCTCTGATCTCAAACAACCGGTTAAAGTATTGGTCAATGAATCCAAACATAAGCATGTTACACTCTCTTTTCCCTGATAATCATCAACAGCAATCAAATAATCCATCTTTTGGTCAGAGAACAAATGCTTAGTTGCAGAAATCCAATAGAATCCACAGCCATCAGAAGCACTGTAAGTTTTTTCCACTGTAAGAGTTTGAGAGCTGGATGAAACAGAACATACATACATCTCACCTGCAGTTGGAGAAATTACAACAAACTTGTCATTAGGCAATGCAGCTATCAAGGTATTTTCATCAACAGAAAGACTGCCTTGTGCATTTTCATTTAGAAGCATCAATTCTCCGGCATGCCCGTTTGGAATTGCCGTGAATGAATAAGAAACAGAGCCTGTGCTTCCAAGTTTTGTATTGTAAACAACAGCGTCTATACGGTGAGCCCCAACAGTTGGAGTAACTGTGAAAGAACTGCCAGTACTATCCAAAGAACGAGGAGAGTCTGATTGAAGAGCTCCGTCATAGTACCACTCTATTGTAAGGCCGTCAGATTGCACATTATCAGGATTGCTGAAAGCAAAATTACATGTATATGCAGTCTGTGCCACAAACTCACCGGGAGAACCGACCATAGACAAAAGGCCCTTTATAGGAATTCCTGTTGCATCTTTTATATGCATGACTACTTGGGCGCCCAATTCGTTAAATAAAAAGGAAAGCGCTCCATTTGACTCTGTACCATTGGAAATCCGTACAGCTTCTACAAGACCTGCAACTTGCACTTTGCCATCATACAAAAGAACTCTTAAAAGATACGAGCCGGCTGCAAGACTTTCAGACACATAAGCTGTTTTTGTATCTTTATTTAGAGTAACGGGCAGTTCAACTTCTTTTTGCTCCATGTCCGGCCCCTTCAAGTATGCTACAACAGAAGGAGACGCCACATCACAAGAAGTCCAATCCACGCTAAAACTGAAACTTCCGGTACCAATCAAAGTGTCCAAGACAATTGTTTGCGGAGTTGGTGTTGAAGTAAGTGTAAAAGTCAACGTACCGGAAACAATCTCTGTATTTGAACTATTCAAACCTTTAGCCGTAACAGTCCACTGCCCAATTGTAAGACCGTCAATCGTTACAGAATCACTTGTAGAACTTGTTGTAAACGTCTTGCCGTTAGGACCGGTTCCTGTGATTGTGTACTTGCTAACATCCAAAGCAGAGCTGTCATCTGGAGACAGCGTTTTTGCATTGGATTGTGAAATCAAAGCCAAGTGAAGCCTCATAGTAGTTGTTCCGGGATTTTCAGAACACGAAGCCAACAAAGCCATCAAAACAAATGCAATTATGATTACGGATTTTCTCATTTTGCACCTCCGTAACATCTATTCAAAAAAAAGAGCATTTTTCATTCACGATTTTTTCCAAAAAAGACCGATTTTTTGTCTTTTTCTCTTTCTTAGATTAGCATTGACAGGACCAAATACACGGCAAGGATTCCCAAAGTTAAAGATGTAGCTATTGTTGCCATATCTATGTAGTAATAATGCCCTACTTTGCACGTCTTAATGTAATCTTTTTTTAGCTTAAGAGAATAAGAAACAGACAAAACTCCTAATACAGTAGAAACCAACCCCGTAGACAGCGCAATGACGGCCATAAAGGTTTCAAGTTTTCCTGTTATAAACCCATAGCATGCAATTACAAGATAAGAAAGACAAATAATTAAATTTGAAAGACCTTTGTTTAAGCCTCGCTTAATTGCACTGTTTTTGGAGTCCTCAGGCTCTTCTATTGCATGCGCATTTGGGTCATTTGAATACAAGAAAACCTGCCTTCGTGAGTCTTGGACATTCTGGAGGGCTCCTTTACAAAATACGTTCCATCCGTCATTTGCCCATTTTTCTTTGTCGTTGTCTATTGTTTCTTCTGCAATTACTCCAAAGCATGGAGAATGTACTGTATGACAGCAAACGTTTGCATTTGCTTCTGTTTTTTTAGAGAAGATAAATTTGTTTCCTTTGCATTCTGACAGCCACCAGCCTTCTTTTGCCTGTTGCTGTAAGACGCAAGTAATTTCAAAATCGGTATGTTGTTTGATGAGAATAAATTTAGC
>CAVGEF010000015.1:0-765 GCA_963628205.1 Bacteroidaceae bacterium | reverse complement strand
AAGTCAAACATTAGCTAAAAATGCTTATCATTGCAACAATGACGCCAAGGACTCCTTCTCCTCCCATAAAGCCGGAAGAAATAAGATTGATGTCTTTATTCTGAACTTTGCCGGTTTTATCCATTATCACGGCAATGATTGCGCCAACGCCCATGGAAATTGAAATGTGGATAGGCATGTAAATACCAAGCCCAAGTGTTGCAGATGGAACATGTACAAGATAAAGGACCGCCCCTGCAATAATTGCCCATAGTAGCTCCGGGTTGTTTTGTCCTCCGCTGACAAGTGATGCAACAGAAACCGCCTGAGGCGCAGGATATGTGTCTGTTCCAAACGTTCCAATGCTTTTCTTTATTACAAACAGCATTGCGCTTGAAAAAATTGCCCCTGTTACAGCACCTATGGTCTCAGCAATGATTTGCTGTTTTGTATCTGTTCCAAGCTTGTAGCCGGCCTTAAAGTCGTTCATCATAACACCTGTAAGACCACAGGCAACAGAAACTGTTCCGGCTGTTAAAAAAAGTGCCATTGAGGATGTTTTCAATAGTATGGAAGATGCCAGCATTACAAGAATTCCAAACACTTCAAGAGGATTTGTTCCACATTCACCTGTAAGCATTCCGCTTAAGAGGGTTGTAAGACCTGCACCTGCTACAATAAGCAATGCCTGAAGAATATTAAGATTTGTACCTACTGTCAAAAGAATAGTGCAAACAACAGCAACACTCAAAATAAGGCCAATAGTTTTTGCAGACATCGTAGAAC
>CAVGEF010000014.1:0-3317 GCA_963628205.1 Bacteroidaceae bacterium | reverse complement strand
TGTTCTGAATGAGCAAAGAAACTTCATATACTCACAAAGAGATGAAATTCTTTTAGATAACAACATGCTAAAAAGAGCTTTATCTGCTGCTTTTGAATTTGTCGATGAAGCAATGGAAAACTGTCATTCCAAAAATACAAATAACCTAACGCTACTACATCAAAATCTTATGGATAAAATAGGTTTTGACTATGAGCCTGTGAAAGGTGATGAAAATCTTTCCAAAGAAGCACTTGCAACAAAAATAAAAGACACTATAAGAAAAGAAGTGGAAGCAAAAGCCTCATTTATAGGGCAAGAACCTTTTAATGAATTAATCAGGCAATTCTATCTGAAGGAAATAGACACTAGATGGCAAAACCACTTGGAAGAACTTGAAGATTTAAGAGATTCTGTATCACTGCGCTCTTATGCACAAAAAAATCCCCTTTTGGAATACAAGCTTGAGGGATTTGAGATTTTTGATACAATGATTGACCAAATCAAATCAACAATTGCAAAAATACTCATCAGAATACAGTTTAGGTTAAATGCCGGAAATGAAAAACCCAATTTTGCATTGCGCCAAAGAAAAACAATTGAATCTCACAAAGAAAGTTCACAGTTTTTCAAAAATACAGAGCGACAGGCATTACAGGCAAGAAGCAATACAAATGCAGGGTCCTCAGGATCATCAATTCAAATTGTCCGTTCAACTCCAAAGGTTGGAAGAAACGACCCTTGTCCTTGCGGAAGCGGTAAAAAATACAAAAATTGTTGTGGAAAAAATCAAGGCTCAGCAAATAGCTGAGCCTTTAGCTTGTATACAAACTTCGCAAACTTTATTCAAGTTTTATTAGGTTATATCTCCCCTTGTTTCATGCAAGATTCTACGCACTTCCGGGTCAGGAAATACTTCATCTATCTCTTCAGATGTTAATCCTACAAACTCATGACATAGATAATGTATCCATGTTTCATCACTTGGGGAGTTCAGAACATGTTTTCTACAGTAATAATCAGGCTGAACAGGAAGAGGCGGTGTTGTTTTGTAAAGAGGCACTTTATAGTCATAAACAGCAACCTTTAAGTCTTCACGAGGTATGCCTTTATTCATGATGACTTCTGCAAGCTTGTTTACGGTATTTCCGGTATCAAATATATCATCAACTATTAATACTTTGTCCCCTGCTCTTAAATACTCCGGAGAATAAGTCCAACCATCAACCTGAACCCTGGTTTGGTCACGTAAAACAGTATACGAACGCGCTACGACAGCAGCATAAAGAACCGGACGTCTTTTTTCTTTTAAGCAAATCATTTTGAAATACTCAGAAAAAACGTTTGCCATATAAACGCCACCTCTAAGAGAGACATAAATCACATCAGGAATAAATCCGTCTTCTTTATGCATCTTATAGGCAAGTTTGAGAGCACTGTCTCTTATGACATCATGTGGTACAAAATCTTTCATGCTGTATGCCTCCGTGGTATCAATTAAATTTGCGTTAAAATTTCAGGTCCGTTTTCCGTTATAGCTATAGTATGCTCAAAATGTGCAGACGGTTTATGGTCTGCTGTAATTACAGTCCAACCATCAGGCATGTCTATGATATTTTTTGTTCCCAAATTAATCATAGGTTCAATTGCAATTACCATGCCTTCTTTAACTCTTGGATTTGGCATATAGCGACAAACATAATTAGGGATTTCCGGGTCTTCATGAACTTTTAGTCCCACTCCGTGTCCGCAATACTCTCTTACGACTCCAAAACCGTTTTTATCTGCATGTTCAAAAACAGCAGCACCAATGTCCTGAATTCGAGCGTGAGGGTTATCCAAGGCGCTGATTCCTTTGTACAGACATTCTCTGGTAACTTTTACAAGTTTTTCCACTTCAGGAGAAACACTGCCAACAATGTAAGTTCTCGCACTGTCTGAAAAATACCCTTTTAGGTTTATTCCCAAGTCAATACTTACAATATCACCTTCTTGAATTATCTTTTTTTTCTTTGGTATACCGTGAATTATTTCTTCATTAACACTTATACAAGCTGTCGCAGGAAAGCCTTCAAAATTCAAAAAAGCCGGTTTTCCACCATGTTTGATTATAAAATCATGACATATTTTATCAATGTCCATTGTAGACATACCGGGAAGAACTTTGCCTTCAAGAGAATCCAACAGTCTGCAAAGAAGATGGCAAGACTCTCTTATTCCGGCAATTTGTTCATTTGTTTTCAGAAGAATCATGCAAATACCTCACAGCCGTATCAAGTAATCCGTTAATAAATTTATAATTAACCTCAGTGCTGTATTCCTGAGAAAGTTTTACAGCTTCATCAATTACAATATTTGGATGGATATCCTTGCAATACAATAAAGAATATATGCTAAGTCTAAGAATGTTACGGTCTACAAGGTTAATATTTTCTATACTTCTTTTTGATGAAAAACGATTTATCATTTCATCAATTTCATCCAAATGCTCAAGAACTCCATTGATCATGTAAGTTGCATACAAGACAACATGAGACTCAAGATTGTCCTGCTCTTCTTTAGTGTAACCGGCAAAACAGCCTTCATAAGGAACAGCACAATCATGTATCTTTGAATTAAAATCAAGAGAATAAAGAGTCTGGACAGCAATTGCTCTGGCAAGGTGTCTTGTTTTCATGAAACTCCAGCCTTATCTATTTCAAATACTTAATTGAAGCCTGAGATCTGAGATCTTCAATAAGAGAAAGATAAGCTTCCTGGAAAACTGTATTAATTTTTTCGTTGTACAAGTAGCTGGTAATATAATCACGGACAGTAGTCGTTTCCGTTGGAGAAACCTTATCATCAAGACCTAAAATCTTTGTATCATTGTGAACGGAAACTTTCACAATGTGATATCCTGCCAAGCTTTCTATTACACCGCTTATATCACCGGCATCAAGCTGGAATACTTCATCAAAGAAGTTTTCGCCCATATAAGACATTGTTGTTTCGTCATTAATCTGAAGCCATCCTATTTCACCGGCTTTGTCTTTGGAATCAGTGTCTTCTGAATACTCGCTCACAGCTTTTTCAAATGTAATTTTCCCGGAACTTATCATGTCGCTTACATTTTTGGCTTTGGCATAAGAAGCATCTTTGTCATCACCAAAAGCAAAGAAGATATGAGAAAGTTTTACATTTTCATTGCTGAGAAAACCGGATTTATTCTTCTTATAGAAAGCCTGTACCTCAGAATCTGTAGGAACAGGAATGTTTTCAAACATAGAAGCCTTTGCAGAAGAAACATAAGCTTGAAGCAAATATTGATTTGCTAATGCTTCTTTGTACTGCTCAAG
>CAVGEF010000013.1:14454-16007 GCA_963628205.1 Bacteroidaceae bacterium | reverse complement strand
CTTTTAGAACTTGTTTTTCGTCTTCTGCAGGAACGTTCAGTTGAAGATTTTTCTTTTCTATCATATAAATCTTGAATTTCATGATATTTTGACTTGTTCAAAGCTGTGCCATAACGCTCTGCCAAAAGAGCTGTAATTACATTGGTAGGGTGGTGCTCAGCGCAAAGTTTTTTTGCCATAGAGAAAAGAGAATCTTCATAAAGGCCGTTTTCTGCATTTTCAATACTTTCTACAAGGTCTTCCTGAAGTATTTTCTTGCGGGTTGCCATAAGCTCATCAATTGACGGTATTCTCTCTTTTTCAATATTTGACTTGGCTATTTTTTTAATAAATGAGAATTTTCTGAATTCACGAGGTGTTACAAAAGTGACTGCTAAACCTTGTTTTCCTGCACGGCCGGTTCTTCCAACTCTGTGGATATAGCTTTCCGGTTCATCAGGAAGACTGTAATTGACAACATGTGTCATTTCCGGGATATCAAGACCACGGGCAGCGACATCGGTTGCAACAAGAATACTTATTCTATGTTCTCTCATTTTGTGAATGATAAGTTCTCGTTGTACTTGGCTTAAGTCTCCATGCAAGACTTCTGCGTTGTAAGTAGCTGTTATGAGTTTTGAACCTATTTCATCACATTGAACTTTAGTTTTACAAAATACAAGTCCATAAAAGTCCGGAGCCATGTCTATTATTCTGCAAAGTGCTTCAAATTTATCTTCTTCAAGAACTTCATAATATATTTGACGTGTTAGAGTGCTTGTCATGTCTTGGGTTTGAACTTTCACAAGTTCATAATCGTGCATGAAAGTTTCTGCAAGACGTCTGATTGGCTCCGGCATTGTTGCAGAAAAACAAAGCATTTGTTTTTCTTTTGGCATTTGGGAAAGAATATTCTCAATGTCTTCAATAAATCCCATATTGAGCATTTCATCTGCTTCATCAAGAACACAAAAACGGACATTTTCAAGATTCAATGTTCCTCTTTCCAAATGGTCTTGTATTCTTCCCGGTGTGCCAACGATGACATTTGCTCCTTCTTTCAAGTCCTTAAACTGAATGTTGTAAGAGGCTCCGCCATAGATTGCAAGAGTGCGCACGTTTCTGTTTTTTCCAAGGCTTTTGATTTCATCACATACTTGGATACAAAGCTCTCTGGTAGGAACTAAAACTAAAGCGCCTACAGAGCGCACGGAATTAAGAGCTTTGTCTTTCCTGTGTTTTCCTTCACAGGAGTCTTTTTCTTCTTGAGTATCCAGTTTTTCCAAAATTGGCAAGGCAAAAGTTGCCGTTTTTCCTGTTCCTGTTTGAGCTTGACCTATTAAATCTTTGTTTCCTTCAAGAAGTATGGGTATGCATCTTTTTTGGATTTCTGTAGGATGCTCAAATCCTTTTTCTTGTATAGCTTCTATGCTTTTTGAAGAAAGCCCTAAATCAATAAATTCTTGTATGTTTTGCATATAGCTCCGGTAATGTATTTACGTAATATTTCTAAAAGCGTTCAAATAAGCCGGATTGAGAATAACAGAATGTGAATGAAAAAACTATATTTTTTT
>CAVGEF010000013.1:3905-14356 GCA_963628205.1 Bacteroidaceae bacterium | reverse complement strand
TTTGAAAAATTGCCTTCATGTATCTTAGCTTTGTCTTTGCATCTAAAACTTTGCATCTAAAAGAACATTTCTTCTAACTTTGAAATACACAAAGTATTCCTGCAGTTTTTAGAAATGCCCTTTATCCCGCAAGTCCAAATCTAACTTACACAAAGCTCCCTTTTCAGAAATCTCCCAAAGCACAAAAGATAAAAAAGGAGGAAGGCCTCATGCAATGTTATTGCCCAAACCCGGAATGCGATTGGAATAAAAGCGTAAATTTACCTAAAAATAAAAGGTGGTATGGCTTTCATGGTTTTTATACTTCACGCCAGCATGGCAAAATCCCCCGGTATATTTGCCGTAAGTGTCATACGACTTTTTCTTTAAGAACTTACAGTGACAAGTGGCACTTAAGATATGATTGTTATGACATATTTGAACTTGGCTCCAAGTGGCTAAAAGGGGAGAGCATAACAGAACTTGCACAAGAGTACGGGATTTCTCAAAATGCAATAAGAACCCGCTTAAAGAGACTTAGAAACTGTAGCTGATATGTGTAGCTAATACCTATTGAAAACTTTTTCTGCAAAAGCCGGGAAATCTTTAACATTTACGGTGGTTCCGTCATCAAGAACTGCCATGCCTGTAAAATAGCCAAAAACCTGGTGCTGAACTGTTTTTATTACTCCAAGGTTAATGATTGAGCTTCTATCAACAATAGGCGTAAAGTTCATTTCAAAACGTTTGTCAGAGCTCTCAAAACTCCAAGGTTTCATTAAATCGTCTTCAGGAGTTTTGAAAACAATATCATCAAATTTATGAACTTTACCGTCGTAAAAAATGACATTCTCACTTGCAGGAGTTCTGTCTGTAAAACCGTAGCCAATATTAAAGCCAAAACTATGTCCGTCAACCATGCCACTGCCGGAACCCCAATACCATGTATTTTGATATGTCCAGCGACCTCTTCCCCAATCAAGAACACCCCATGCATCATTTACGGCAAGATTTTCAAAATCATTCCCGCGTCTTATAATCCCACTTGCCGGCATGCAATTTACTTTTTCATTAAGATAAAACGCTTTCCTGTTTTCTTTCCAGCTGGTTGCAATATTCATGCTTTCCATCTCACTCGGTTGGCTAAGGGTGAGATTTGCATCCAAACCAATACGCCCGTCCGGCAATTTGAGAGCAGGGGCTGCAATCATAATCCTGCGAATTGAACCATGTTTTACAAAAGTAAGCCTTATATCTTTGCCTATATATTGACTTTTCCCATCTGAAACTGAGCTGGGCGCAAGTTTGAAACTGCCAAGGGGAAAGAACTTCATTTCATCCTGCTGAGCAAATTTGGCACATTTCAAATCAATATATGAGACCGATAATAGCGCAACATAGCCCAAATCGCTAATGGTCCCGCATAATGTCCAGCCTCCGTTCATGCTTGTTATTGCATAGTAATCCCATTCTTTAATCTTTAATGCACTTGATTTGATTTTCTTTCTGTCATAAGTCCATACAGGATGTCTTGCCCAGCCTTCTTCTGCAATAAAGCCCTCATTTGTCAAAAGATTTTGGAATTTTGTTACTTCATGGTTTCTTTCGCTCATTTATTTAGCCCCTTTTGCACCAGTATAGCATGAAATAAAAAAGACCACTGTAGGAATTTTACCCCAGTGGTCTCTTGAACGTTTTATACGCTCTTTAAGTTCAATTTTTCAACACTCAATTACTGCTTGTAGATGAGAACATTTGAGTAAGGAACTGAACATAGAAATTATCAGTGAATTTTTCGCTTGCAAATACAGCATAGAACCTGTCGTAAATTGCCTGTGAACTTCCGTAGTAGTTATAGAAAGTTCTTGCCAAAGAAGAAAGAGATGCGTTTGCATTATTTATACCTGTTACTTTGGCAATTAAGTATCCGTCACTTGTAGAAATAGCATTTGTGACATAGCCTTCTTCAGAAGTGAATAACTCACGGGAAATATTTTCATCTAAAGCTGCCTCATAAAGGCTGCCGGTAGAGTCTGCTGTTTCAAGGCCCTGTATATACTGGCTGTCACCAATGTTGTCAGATGCAGCTGCAATTGTAACGATTGTGGCATTGCAAGAGTCTGCAGCATCTTCAAAGTTGGTCTTGGCAAGCTCTTCAATAGAGCTCAGTGTTTCTTCAATATAAGAGCTGACAGTGGCCTCATCATTTGAATTAATATAATACTTCACAAGACTAAGAGTGTTGTCATCTGTGAAATCTGCCGGAAGAAGACCGGTATCAACTCTATAGATGACCCATCCTGAAGAAGTTTTAAGAGGTTCTGTATAACTGCCAACCGGAGTTGTTGCAATCTTATCCAAGTCAGATGAATCTGAAAGACTTGCAGAAAGGGCAAACAACATGACGTTGCCAATATTGCCGTTACTTGAAGCATAAGAATCTTTGGAATACAAAGAAACAGTGTCATTCCAAGCACTGCCGGCATTCAAATCATTGTATGCTGCCTGAATTTGTGTTTCGTCTGAATTAGAGATGCAAGAAACATCAAAGGACTGGAAAAGAGATGCATTGGCTTTTCCATATTCTGCTGCAAGGTCGTTTGGATATGCATTGTAATCAATTGTGAAATAATCAAAAGCTCTTGTTTTCCCGGCAAGCTCTGAAACAAAAGCTTTCTCTTCTTCTGAAACTATAACAGAGCCAATGTCCTGAAGAACTGTCTGGTATGGATAGAGGCTTGTATAGTAGTTGTTTACAAGAATTCTTGAAGCTTCAGAAGTTTCATTGAAAACATCTTCACTGAAAGTTCCGTCATCTCCGTTGTAAATACCTGCAGAAAGAATGATTTTATTTACAAGCTGTTGCGGTGCTCTTATTCCGGCCTTTTTTGCATCTTCGGATAAAGCCGTGAAAACTACCTGTTGTTGGTATGCATTGTAATAGCTGTTGAGTAGAGTAGAGTAGTCACCGCTAAGATAAGCTGTCTGGAAACTGCTGTCAGACATAAGAGTGTTATAAAACACATTGTTGCTTTCAAGAACGATAGGAGTTCCGTCATAAGTGCCCCATGCACTTTCTTTTTCGCTCTTTTGTTGTGCAAACATGAGAATTATGTAGTAAAGACTTCCCACCATAAGAAGTGCAAGAACTGCAATAATGACTGTAGTAATTATTCTTTTTGCTGTCCAAGGCTCCTTTTTAGCCTTTTTTTGTTTTGTTTCCACTTTCTTCAGCGAAATTTCATCTTTCTCTCTTTTGTCATTTGTATTTTCTGCTGAAGGGACATTCTTATCTGCCATGGAAGACCTCTTGAATATAAATTTTTATGCTATAGCACACCAATACAACTGCTGTTGTCTTTAGACGTACTCACTAAAAATATCATTATACACTGTTTATTGTCAATTCTTAGTAATGTTGACAACGCTTGTTAAAAAACCTATATTAAGCAGAGCCGTTGGGTATAAAATCGGGTAGTAGCGCAGGGGCTAGCGCACTTGGTTCGGGACCAAGGGGTCGGTGGTTCGAATCCACTCTGCCCGATACCTCTTAATATGTCCTGATAACTCTGACGCCTCTAAACAGTAATATGCAATTCAGTTTTCGTTTGCAGTTCTATTCCAGTCTTGAAAGGGCTCTGTCCATAGAAACAAAACCTTCTCCCAAAACTTCATATGTGTCTTGGATAAACATAAATGCCTGAGGGTCTTCCTCGTACACAATTTTTGTAAGCTGATTTATTTGTCTGTTTGGCATTACAGCAATCAACAGCGTTCGTTCTGCTCCTGTGAAAGTTCCTGTTCCTTTAAGCTCTGTAGCGCCACGATCAAGCTCATTGATAATCCTGGAGCTTATTTGGGTATGTTTTTCACTGAATATGAATGCTGTTTTTGCATAACGTGTTCCAAAACTTAAAATCATGTAATTGACCATGTATGTTGAGATAAAAATTGTAATTATTCCAAACAATGCATGATCCAGTCCAAAAACCACAACGCCTGCCATAAGAACTAAGCCATCGGCTATAAAAAGACCTGTTCCTGTTGACAGAGGAGTGTACTTGTTGATGATTTGTGCGACAATATCGGTTCCGCCTGTATTTGCACCTGTTCTCATGACGATGCCAATGCCACCCCCAACAAGTCCTCCCCCAAAGATTGCAGAAAGGAAAATGTCCATTCTGTCCGCATAAGCCAAAATGCCGTTGTAGCCGGTGAGAAGCCCAAAAAAGCTGGTCCATAAGGAGAGTAAAATTGTTCCTGCAACACTCTTGAGCCCGTATTCGAAGCCAAAAGACATGACGCCTGCAAGGAAAATTGGAACCGATACACATAACATTGCAAGACCTGTGTCAAATCCTGTTAAGTGATAAATTATTGTGGCAATTCCATTTACACCGCCACACGAGATTTTGGCCGGTGTTATGAAACAGGCAATTCCAAAGCCTGCAATACATGTTCCAACGACTATATAAAAGTAGTCTCTAAATTTACCATGAGGGATTTTAATTGCTCTCACATTTTCTTTCTTTTTATTTTCGCCCATGTTAAGTTACTATATTAACATTTCAACTGCACTTCAAGTTGCTTTTTACACCTAAAACATTTTGTTCGCTTTTTTTTCTAGGCCAATTCTGTTGTTCTTTCAAATGCACAGGTAAAAAGGGGTACACAAGAGCGCTTTCATTGATTATTATCATGCTATGCAAAAAGATATAGCTCTTAGATTGCCACCATGGAAAGCTTTGGATGATAAAAGCATAAGAAAAGCTCTTGGGCTTGGTGTAAATGACAAATATATAATTATCAAAAAATCAATAGATGCACGACGTAAAGACATAATGGTTGACTTGATTGCCAGAATTGATCCTGCCAAAGAACTGTTTGAGCCTGTCTTTCTAAAAGATGTGTCAAATGAAAAAGACGGTTCTTGCGGTGAAAATCTTTTAAGAAATACACAGGTTATTATTGTTGGCAGTGGCCCGGCCGGTTTGTTTGCAGCATTGCAACTTCTTGAAAAAGGAATAAAACCAATTGTCTTGGAACGTGGCAAAGATGTTCACTCGCGCCGTGTTGATGTTGCAAAAATATCTACATTGGGTCTTGTAAATCCACAGTCCAACTACAGTTTTGGAGAGGGTGGAGCCGGAGCTTTTTCAGATGGCAAACTCTTTACGCGTAGCAAAAAAAGAGGTGAAAACTCCAAAGTTTTGAATTTGTTTGTACAGTTTGGGGCTCCTGAATGTATCTTGTATGAAACTCACCCCCATATTGGAACCGACAGGCTCCCCAAAATTGTTGAAGCTATGCGTAATGCAATCATTCAGCATGGTGGAGAAGTTCATTTCCAAACTCAAATGACAGAACTTGTCATTGAAAACGGTCAATGCAAGGGCTGTATAGCTCAAAACCTTGTTTCTTCAGAAGAATTATTCTTTCAGGGGCCTGTAATTATGGCTGTTGGAAATGCGTCACGAGATACTTTTACAATGCTGTTGCAAAAAGGCGTTAAACTGGAAGCAAAAGACCTTGCAATGGGAGTTCGCCTTGAGCATCCGCAACATTTAATAGATGAAATTCAATATCACAATCCAAACGGCAGAGGCGAGTTTTTACCTCCTGCAGAATATAGTTTTGCTACTCAAATTGCATTGCAGGATACTATGAAAGCCAAATGTAATTCAAAGCCCACTGTTGGTGCTTATTCTTTTTGCATGTGTCCCGGAGGTTTTGTTGTGCCTGCGGCATCGGACTTGGAGCAAATTGTTGTCAATGGAATGTCGCCAAGCAACCGTGGTTCAAAATGGGCAAATAGCGGAATGGTCGTTGAGTTTCCAAGTTGTGTTGTCGGTGATGAAAAGTATGTACAAGAAAATCCTTTGTGCATGATGGCTCTTCAACAAAAGTTGGAAAACGCAACTTATTTGGCAGGTGGAAAGACCCAAAAAGCCCCGTCTCAACGCATGGTGGATTTTGTCAACAATAGAATGTCAACTTCATTGCCGTCATCAAGTTATGCACCTGGATTAACGTTATTTGATATGCGTGAAGTACTGCCGTATTTTATTTCCAATGCTCTTTCTTGTGCCTTTGAAACTTTTGGCCGGCAAGCATATGGATTTCTCACAAATGAGGCTATTCTTATAGGCTCTGAAACCCGCACTTCAAGTCCTGTACGCATACTAAGAGATCCTCTTTCTTTTGAGAGTGTCAGTACAAAATCATTGTATCCGTGCGGGGAAGGTGCCGGATATGCCGGTGGTATAGTAAGTGCTGCCATTGATGGAATGCGTTGTGCTCTCTCTTGCATAAATGCCAATTTCCCGCAAGTTCTGTAGTCTGAATACACTTTTGAATGTTTCTCTTGTCATACTTTGGAGATGTTGCAGGTTTCAGCTATTTCGTACTTTGCATATAACGTTGCGTACATAATGCTAATATAAAAAGAGAGCTTGGAGTCTCACTGCGCTTTCAGGATTGGGGTGGGGAGAAAATTTCACAGCAAGACCCACAAGTTTTACTAAACTTTATTTTATGTTTTGATGTTTTTTCAAAGGTTTTTGCAAAGGTTTTTCCAAAGGTTTTATCAAATAAACTTGAATTCAAAATAGTCTTCCAATATGCTCTAATAGGAGGCTTTGAATGTATTGCATTGGAAAGATTGTTGAAGACATCTTCTATGTTGGTTCCAGCGACAGACGTCTTGCGCTTTTTGAGAATGTGTTTCCAATTCCAAATGGCGTTTCTTATAACTCGTATTTGGTTATGGATGAGAAAACTGTTTTAATAGACACAGTCGATAAATCTGTTTCAAGCGTTTTTCTTGAAAATGTAGAACATGTTCTTGACGGCAGAACCCTCGATTATTTAATTGTGAACCACATGGAGCCTGACCACGCAGCAACAATAGGGGAGCTTAAACTAAGACATCCTGAGACTCAAATTGTTGCAACCAAGCGGGCATTGGATATGATAGAGCAGTTTTTTGACAGCTCTCTTACATCTAACGCTCATGCTGTAACTGAGGGCGAGACGCTAAAAACAGGAAAGCATGTTTTTACATTTGTAAGTGCGCCCATGGTGCATTGGCCTGAAGTAATGGTCACTTACGACATGACAGACAAAATTCTTTTCAGTGCCGATGCTTTTGGAACCTTTGGAGCTTTGAGTGGCAACCTTTTTGCTCATGAGTATGATTTTGAAACTCAATGGATTGGAGAAGCAAGAAGATATTACACAAACATAGTGGGCAAATATGGCATACAAGTACAAGCGCTGCTTAAAAAAGCAGGAACACTGGATATTGCAATGATATGTCCGCTTCATGGTCCAATATGGAAAAAGAATATTCAATGGTTTATAGACAAGTACATGAAATGGGCTACTTATACACCTGAAGAAAATGCAGTAATGATAGTATATGCTTCCATTTACGGAGGTACGGAAAATGCCGTAAATATTCTTGCAAGGAAACTTGCAGACCAAAGTATACGCAACATTGCAGTATATGACGTATCAAGCGTTCATCCTTCTGTTATTGTCTCAGAAGCATTCAGGTGCAGCCACATTGTTTTTGCCTCTTCAACTTACAATGCAGGAATATTCATAAATATGGAAACAGTACTGTTGGATCTTAAAGCTCACAACCTGCAAAACAGAACTGTAGCGGTTCTTGAAAATGGAAGCTGGGCTGCAACAAGTGGAAATCTCATGAAAAACATAATAAGTTCAATGAAAAATATTACACTTCTTGAGCAAACAGTTTCACTGAAATCTACAGTAAAAGAACATGATATTGCTTCAATTGATGATTTGGTCAGCTCTATTTCTACTTCTTTGGAGAAACCTGTTTTGAAGCAGGTTGTACCAGAAAACTCCAATACAAGTGGCGACGACAGCTTAATAGACAAAAAAGCACTCCATAATATTTCATACGGTCTATTTGTACTTACATCCGGTGACAATGGGTCAGTTTCTAAAGAGATGATTCATAAGACAAATGATAACGGCTGCATAGTGAACACCTTGTGCCAAGTATCTGACAATCCTCTTTGTGTTACTATTGCTGTCAATAAAAAGAATTATACTAATGAGCTCATTCAAAAAAGCGGTATTTTCAATGTGAGTTTCATAGCAGAGAGCGCAAAAATGGAATTGTTTAAGCGTTTTGGATTTGCAACAGGTCGAGATACTGACAAATTCGAAGGATTTGAAGATGTTGCGCGTTCTGAGAATGGGCTTTTGTATATAACAAAGAACACTAATGCTTTTTTAAGTGCAAAAGTAAATCAAACAATAGACCTTGGAAGCCACTGGCTTTATGTTGCAAATGTTACGCAAGCCCAAAAGTTGAGTGATGAAAAATCCTGTACATATTCACATTATCTTTCAAACATAAAACCGCGCCCTGTTGAAAACTCTGCTAAAGATGAGAAGAAGACAGGCTGGGTATGCAAGATATGCGGTTATGTCTATGAAAGTGATGAACTGCCACCTGATTTTGTATGCCCAATTTGCAAACATGGAGCCCATGCTTTTGAAAAACTAAAGTAGAATTGCAAACTCTCTTGCATAAACTGGTAGGCTTATACTATCAAGATTGTAACGTTGGTGTTGAGATTTCCAAAACACCCATTGGACAGGCTTTTGCGCATTGCCCGCATGCGATACATTTTTTTGATACTTGCATTACAGTGTCTTCTACCATTAGTCCAAAAGGACATGCCTCACGACATTTACCGCAGTTGTTGCACATTTTAAGGTCTACAACACAAACTCCAAATTGGTTACGGCTTATAGCACCTTGAGGACAGGCATTGGCACAACGTCCACATTGGATACAAGTTACAGGTCGCGTGATTATGCCTTGAATGCCGCTTTGGTTTCCAACACCTGTTTTCTCTCGAACCTGCAAGAAAGCAAGAGAAGTTTTTTCCTGCTTGAAGAAAATTTTGGAACACGTTCTCATGCACTCCATACAACCAATACAACGTGCATTTTTGTTAACAATGAGGCATTTGACTTTTCGTTGGGTATTTGAGTCTTCATTGTATTCGTACGGTGTGTGCTCTATTGGCAGTGTAAATCTTTTTATTCCATCAAGGCGATAGTAGGCGTCTGCAATACATGGGGCAGTTGGAATAGAGGTAATTTCTCCCAAACCTTTGCCACCGTTTGCAATGTCTAAGCCCGGTTTTTCAACAATAATTGGGATAATGTCCGGTACTTCATCGGCTCTGAATAGTCCTAATGAGCCATATTTTGCTAACGGCTTACAGTTTTTAAGAGGGTAGGTTTCTCTTAACGCATAGCCTGTGCCCATGATAACTCCGCCTTCTATTTGGCCTTCTACATTGGTTGGGTTAATTGCCCTACCTACGTCATGGGCTGCAAGAATTCTATCAATTTTGTGCGTTTTTTCATCTAAAATGGCAACTTGTGTTGCATAACCGTATGCTACGTGGCTCTTTGGATGTGGTTTGTCACTTCCAAACGGGTCTGTTTGAGCAAGATATTCTGCATAAAATTCTCTTCCCTCAAGCTCTTGCAACAGCCTTTTTTGGTCAGAGGGTGAGAGGTCATTAATATGGGTCTTGGAATTTTGACCAAATAGCGTTTCAGATATGTTTTCAAGTGCTTCTTTAAGGCTCAATGAAGCCCTGCGTGCTGCTTCACCGGTTACAGTCGTGTGTCTGGAGCCCGATGTCGTTCCGCTGTCCGGGGCTTTGAGAGTGTTGGCTTTTTCTTCTGCAACAAGGCTTGCGTCAAGACCTGTCATGGTGCAAATGATTTGTTTTAAGATAGTGCAAAGTCCTTGGCCTATGCAGGACCCACCGCAGTGAATAATAACAACAGCGTTTTTGATTTCAAGGTCAACACGGCCAAAATCCAAAAGTCCTACGCCAACGCCCGCATTTTTCATAGCACATGCAATGCCTGCATATTTGTTGTTTTCGTACTCGTCTTTTACAGCTTCAAGTGTTTCTGCAAGACCGGTTGCATTGTCTACAATTTGCCCATTTGGAAGTGATTGCCCCGGGCGAATGGCATTCCTATACCTGATTTCCCAGTGTGAGATACCAATCTTATTGGCCATGTGGTTCAGCATTGATTCAATTGCAAAACATGTTTGAGTGACGCCAAAACCTCTGAATGCACCTGCCGGCGGATTGTTTGTGTAATAAGCATACCCGTCTATTCTGAAATTTTGATAATTGTAAGGGCCCGATGCATGTGTACAAGCTCGTTGCAGGACGGGCAGACCCAAAGAGGCATATGCTCCGGTATCTGCAATTACAGTTGCATTTAATGCCTGAATTATTCCGTTTTCGTCGCATCCTAAAGTGAAATCCATGTCCATTGGATGTCGTTTTGGATGAACAAGAATGCTCTCTGGACGAGTAAGTTTCATTTTGCACGGTCGTTGCGTAAGAAGTGCAGCCAGTGCACAAAAATGTTGCACAGTAACATCT
>CAVGEF010000013.1:1839-3895 GCA_963628205.1 Bacteroidaceae bacterium | reverse complement strand
GTGCTGTTTCACGTCTTGTGTCATAGACACTTTGGTCTGTTGAGTAAATTTTTACAGCTCCATCTTCAAGAGGGAATGCAACAGCAGCCTCAGGCTCTAGAAAAGCATGCTCTGTCCAAGGTGTTGAATATTTTTCATGTAAGATGAATTTTGATTTTGCAAGAGCCTCATCTACATTGCCACGGTCAACATGAGTATGCCCCAAGAGATTTCCGTTTTGACATTCTAGGTGAACTTTTGGAGCATCCTCTTTCATTGCATCGTATGGAGAAGCCACAAAAGGAAGAACTTCGTATTCAACTTTTACAAATTCAGATGCCTTTTGCGCTTCTTCAAATGTCTCTGCTGCAACAATGCAAATCACATCTCCAAGGTAGTGTGTTATGCCTCCAATTGGAATCATGGCATCCCAGTCTTTTAGAATATGGCCAACTTTTATTGAGCCTGGAATATCTTTAGCTGTAAAAATTGCAAACACACCGGTTGCTTTTATGGCCAATGAAGTGTCAATTGAAAGCACTCTTGCACGCGGATACTTGGACCTCACTGCAACAATATGGAGCATGTCTTTTGCATAAATGTCGTCAGGATAGATTCCAACGCCTGTAACTTTATCCTTGACATCTACACGCGGAATTCTTTCACCAATGAGCCAATTATGATTATTTTTCAGTATTGCTTCACTGTTTTTAAGGCCGATATTCTTGTCTTTTCTGAATATTTGAGCTGCAAGATCAATAGCTTTGACAATTTTTGCATAGCCTGTGCATCTGCATATATTGTTTCTAATAGCATGTCTTATTTCTTTTTCTGTAGGAGAGAGGTTTTCATCTAAAAGTGCTTTTGCACAAATGACCATACCCGGAATACAAAAACCGCACTGAACAGCTCCTACTTCTCCAAAAGCATATGTAAAAATATCCTTTTCTTTTTGCGATAATCCTTCTGTTGTCGTAACTCTTTTGCCTTCCATGTCGCTTACCATGAAAGTGCAAGCTTTAACAGCCTTGCCGTCAACAAGTATTGTGCAAGTTCCACAGGCTCCTTCTGAGCATCCATCTTTAACCGACGTCAAATGAAGGTCATCTCTTAGGTATCTAATGAGTTTTTTATCGTTATCGACATTATATAGAGTATCGTTTACGAAAAAGGATGTACTCATCCTTGAATCTCCCTATCACATGAAATTGTATGGTACGAATTGTTACATGTCAAAGAAAAAACAAAAATTGTTGCAATGTGTTGCATTTTCTTTTTCGACAGCCAATCTGTTAGACTATCTTTTTCAAAACTTTTTATAACTTCATGCCAAGGTATTTTTTCAACGAAATTATGTAATCCCGTAATTGCGCAAGAACTTGTTTGTCTCTTGGACTTAAACTTGTATCTTTAAGTTTTTCAACAATCTTTCTTTCTACGAAATTAATGTCATTTATTTCGTTTCCCAAAGGACACAGCAATCTTGTTGAAGCAAAAGATTTCCATTTTTTCAAATTTTCTTCGTCAAGAAGTGTAGGGTAACTACGACATACATGTCTCCACAACATTTGCGGGCAACGGGAGTCTTCAAAATCAAGCTTAAGTGAAAGCCTTTTCTCCGGAGGAGTTTTGAGTATCAGAGAAAATAAATTTTTATCATGATCCGGGAAAAAAGAGCTATACAGTGCATAGTCAGGGTCATTTATTGTCTCATACTGCTCTTGTGGAGCCATTCGTATTTTTTTAATAAGAGACGGCCTGTTGAATAATATGCTTTTGTAGCGCTCTAAGCACAAATTAACGTCAATGCCCAATCTTACACTGTCTTCAAAAGACAAAGTATTCATTTCTGCCAAGAACGGAACTTTATTTACTGCTATCTTAAAAAGACCCGGTACTTTGAAGATGTTTTCTTCCGTTGCATCCAAAAGAGGAGTTATGTCTTGTCTTAAATCAAAACACACTACATTATTTTCATAATTTGAATGCGGAGTGATAGGCACAATAACAGAAGTACAACCTTTTGGACTTGTAAATTGTGCACATGTATGTACAAGCATTTTGGGCTCTTGTTGTG
>CAVGEF010000013.1:974-1829 GCA_963628205.1 Bacteroidaceae bacterium | reverse complement strand
GTATTTAACAGGTCTTTTACAAAAACTTTGTTTTTAAGGCGCAAGTAATAAGAAAAGAGTTTTGGCTGTTTTTGTTTTATGAGTTTTGCTACTGCAATAGTTGCATTTACATCAACCATTGCATCGTGAGCTCCTGTTTGGTCAATATTATTGGCCTTTGTGAGCTCTGTTAGCCTAAATGTAGGATTGCCGTTTTCTTTTACATTTGGCCAATTTATTCCGTCAGGTCTTAAGTCATGAGTTGCACGAACCAAATCAATTATATCCCATCTTGAACAATGATTTTTATATTCTCTTTCATACGGGTCTATGAAGTTGCGGTAAAAAAGATTACGAATGAACTCATCATCGAATTTTAATGAGTTGAAACCGCAAACGCAGGTGTATGATTTGCTGAAAATATCGTTTATTTGCTGAGCAAACTCACTTTCCGGAATTCCTTTTTCTTTTACTTCCTGTGGCGTTATGCCTGTTACAAGACAGGCTTGCGGGTCCGGCACATAATCTGCTGCCAACTTGCAGTAGAGAATGACAGGTTCTCCTATTGGATTCAAATTCATATCTGTTCTTTGACCTGCAAATTGTGCAATTCTGTCATAGAAAGGGTCAATGCCAAAAGTTTCAAGATCATACCAAAAGAAAGTGTCGAATGTGAGCATAAGTATACTTTAACACAAAAAAACTTGAAAACAAAGCAATATGAGGCTTATAGTTTATTGTTGTAGATAAATGACAAGACGTTTTTTTGTATTTGGATTAATAGTGTTGTTAGCCTTTGCGGGTCTTTATGCCACAGATTCCGAGACCTCGCCTACTTCTCAGGAAGTGGGGGATGCTTTGGCTGTAATTATGGAT
>CAVGEF010000013.1:0-964 GCA_963628205.1 Bacteroidaceae bacterium | reverse complement strand
GATTCAAATATAACGTTGCCTAATTGCACTGTTTCCATTAGCCCAACTACGGGCTTACCTATGCGAGTGGCTTTTTTTCTTGCAGATCCTGCCGAATATCTTACAGCTTTGGCTCCGTCTGTTGAGGGTTCAAATTTTTTATCTACATTTTTTTCATTTTTGAATAATGCAATCAAGGACCCTTTGATTACTGCTGTATACATGGCAATGTATTCCAGAGACTATTCAAATGGAGATTATTTATTATCGGGCTCAATAACATTCTCATATCCCAATGACGTGTCCTTTGATGATGTGTTTCAAGTGTGGACTTCCAGAACAAATACCGGATACAGCATTGAGATGACAGTTGAAATGGGGCTGTATGGGCTCAAAATGACAAGGCCTCTTTATCTAAGCGGAGTCTTTACGATGAGCGTTAACGATGAAGGCGATATTGTTGTGCAATCGGTTGGTGAGTATAGAATCAATAATTTTTATTTTGTAAACGGCGAGTTTAAGTTTTAGTGATTGCAGGAGCCTTTGCTCTTGTGTTTGCAATAGTGCGGGAGGCGTAAGATGAGATCTCAAGTAGAGGATTTTTTGAATAAGCATAATCTCAATCCTCAAGGTATAAGCATGGATGGTCTTTGCAAGTACTTTATCAGAGAAATGGAGAAAGGCTTGGCCGGTCATAAAAGTTCTTTGCCAATGATTCCCAGTTTTTGTTCTCCCAATGTAAGTCTTAGCTCCGGTGAGAAAGTTATAGTCATTGATGCAGGCGGTACGAATTTGCGTACTTGTATTGTTGAATTTGACAATGCTCTGCAACCTGTAATAAGAGATTTTAAGAGTACTCGCATGCCGGGTTATAAAAAGGAAGTGTCAGCGCAGGAATTTTTTGATGTTTTTGCAAATGAGGTAGAGCGTCTTATAGATGAAAGTGACAGGATTGCTTTTTGTTTTTCATATGCTGCAACCATTC
>CAVGEF010000012.1:0-4462 GCA_963628205.1 Bacteroidaceae bacterium | reverse complement strand
GGCCTGTATTGCCATAAACGGAGTTTACTATGAAGGTTTTTCTTTACAATACAATGTCACGCTCCATTGAGGAGTTTATTCCAATCAAAGATGGCGTAGTTGGCATGTATGGTTGCGGCCCCACGGTATACAACTATGCGCATATTGGAAACCTTAGGACATACATATTTGAGGACACATTAAAAAGAGTTCTTCTTCATGCCGGTTTTAAGGTAAAGCATGTAATGAATATTACAGACGTAGGACACCTTACGGGCGATGGCGATGACGGAGAAGATAAGCTTGAGAAGTCTGCACGCGAGACAGGAAAAAGCGTTTGGGATATAGCAAAATTTTATACCGATGCTTTCTTTTCAGACTACGACTCTTTGAATATCATACGTCCAACAATAGTATGTCCGGCAACGCAGCATATTAAGCAAATGATTGAGCTCATACAAAGGCTTGAAAAAAGCGGTCACACTTACATTGCCGGAGGTAATGTTTATTTTTCAATAGACACATTTCCACAATACGGCAAGCTTGCACGTCTTAATCTTGATGAGCTTAAAAGCGGAGCCAGAATAGATGTAGATACAAATAAGCGCAATCCAAAAGACTTCGTTTTGTGGTTTACAAACAGCAAGTTTGGCGAACAGGCCATGATGTGGGAGTCTCCATGGGGTCGTGGATATCCCGGTTGGCACATAGAGTGTTCTGCTATGAGTATGTACTATCTTGGAGAGCACTTTGACATTCATTGCGGTGGAATAGATGCAATTCCGGTACATCATACAAATGAAATTGCACAAAGCGAAGCTGCAACCGGCAAGAAGTGGGTTAATTATTGGATGCATGGAGAGTTCCTTTTAAGTGAAAAAGGAAAAATGTCCAAAAGCTCAGGTGAGTTCTTAACTCTCAGTGTGTTGAAAGAGCATGGATTTGACCCGTTGGATTACCGCTATTTTTGCCTTGGTGCAAATTACAGAACTCAGTTGCAATTCTCTTATCAGGCCCTTGAGGCTGCTCGCATAGCAAGACAAGGGCTTGTAGAAAGAATTTCTTCTCTTGGCAACGAGATTTCAAAAGCAAGTGAGGTCTCCAGTGCTGCAAAAAGCTATATAGAGCAGTTTGATGAGTTTGTGTGCAATGATTTGGCAGCACCTAGAGCAATTGCTGTCCTTTGGAACCTTATCAAAGATGAGTCTGTTTCAAATGCCAATAAAAAATATGTAATAAATTACATGGATGATGTGCTTGGATTAAAGCTGTCACAAATTGTAGCCAAAGACGAAAATGCTACAAATTGCCCTCAAAATGTAGCAGAACTTATTGAAAAAAGAGCTCAGGCAAAAAAAGCAAAAGATTGGGCTTTGGCAGATTCTTACAGAGACCAAATAGATGCATTGGGGTATGTTGTCAAAGACACTCCCAATGGACCTGTTGTTTCAAAAAGAATGTAACTTTTATTAAGGATGATTGTTAAGGCTTATGGAAATCAAGAGTGGAGATGAACTGGCGTTCAGACGAGTTTATCAAGAAGTCTTTCCAACACTTATGAGAGTCGCTTATCACGTGACTTACAATAAGGATGTTGCAGAAGATATTTGTCAGGATGCCTTCATTAGATTCTATGACAAAGATATGGTTTTTCCGTCTATGGAAGATGCCAAGTTTTGGTTGATAAGAGTTACTAAGAACCTCTCTATCAACCACGTCAAGAGAAAGATGAGGGAAACGGCATCGCTTGAGAAAGTGATGAAAAATCCGCAGGTAAATCCGTTCAAAGATGGTCAGACAGAGCTCATTTTACAAGAGTCATCCGCAGCAGTCAGGAAAGCAGTTGGAGAGCTTCCTGAGATTTACAAGACGGTAATAGTCCTTAGAGAGTACGCCGGACTAAATTATAGCGAGATAGCTAAGGTGCTTAAGATTTCTGAAAGTAATGTAAAGGTCCGTATGCACAGGGCTAGAAAAGAGCTTGGCGCAATGTTGGACCGGGAGGAAGTGAATGTGCCTTGATGATCAGATACTAAACACCTATCTTGATGGTGAACTTTCAGAGCCTTGGAAGAGTCAGGTTCAAGAGCACCTGAGCTATTGTCCAAGTTGTCGTTCAAGGTATCAAAAGCTTGCAAGTCTTAGTGAAAAAGTTAAATCTGCCATTCTTACTGATGAAGAAATTGCTCAAAGACAAGACAGAGTTCTTTCAATGATTGAAAAGAATTATTTGTCAAAGAAACCAAGACAATCTTTTTGGAGGAAGTATTTTAGAGTTTCAACTCCGCAAGTAATTGGTGTTGCTGCGGCTTTTGTTGTTGTCTTTATTGGCTCTTGGGCTATTTTTGGCGGCAATAAAAATGATGCTATTCCTCTTCCTGAACTGAATACGACAATTGATTTGAAAAATATTACTCCTGTAAGGTCAACAGATAACTCTACCACATCCAAGAGCCTTGAAAGCTATTCTCTTGAAGAAATTCTCAAGAATTTGGATGCCCGTGGATATGATGTTGATATAAGGCTCAAGAGCATACAGCCCTTGGCCTTAGACAAGATGGGTACTGAAGTCAAAAACATTGCTTTGATTGAAGACCGGGGAATTGTGATTTCATCTGATGGAATTGCTAAAGACTCCAATGGTGCAATTGTAGCTACCGGTGTTTCTTTGGATTCTTCAAATCAGGTTATTGCTTCTGACGGGACAGTTCTTTTTTCCTCTGAGCAAGTATCAATCATTGAGTAAAAGTTTCTATTAACCAAGTTTTTATAAGTTGTACTCTATGGAGGTTTTTGCAAAACGGCCTTCATGTATTTTAGCTTTGCCTTTGCATCTAAAAGAACATTCTTCTAACTTCATAATACACAAAGCCTTATTTCAGTTTTCAGAAATGCCTTTTATCTTTCAAGGGCAAATCTAATCTTCACAATCTTCACAAAGCCCATTTTACAAAAACCTCCTATGGTAAGTTAAAATGAAGTCTTACATAAAACCGGTCTTGCATAAAACGGAAGTCTTACTTGAATGGAAATGACGGACAGTATAGAATATTTTGAATATTACTTGGGAGTTTCGTATGGAAAAATATGACCTTATTGTAGTTGGTGCAGGCCCCGGCGGTTATGTTGCGGCAGAACATGCTGCCCAATTGGGAAAGAAGGTTCTTTTGATTGAAAAAGAAAATCTTGGCGGTACTTGTACAAATAAGGGATGTATTCCTACAAAAAGCCTTTTACACAGTGCAAAATTATATTCTCATTCTCTTTCTTCTTCAAAATTTGGAGTTGAGTGTGAAAATGTTAAATTTGATTTACAACAGGCAATGGCATGGAAAAATGAGACAGTTGAGACATTAAGAGCAGGCATTAGCTTTATGATGAAAACTCATAAAGTAGATGTGCTTGTCGGTAATGCAGAGTTCTTGGATAATCATCATGTCAAAGTGGCCAGTGATACTTATGAAACTCAATTTTTAATTCTTGCAACAGGAAGTAGTTCTTTTATTCCTCCAATTGAAGGTGTAAAACTTTCAAATGTAGTGACAAGTGACGGCGCTCTTACTCTGAAAAGTCTACCTCAAAATGTTGCCATTGTGGGAGGCGGTGTTATTGGAATTGAATTTGCTTCTTTCTTTTCAATGGTGGGCGTGCAAGTTACAGTTCTTGAAATGATGCCTGAAATTCTTCCAATGATGGATAGTGATTTTGCAAAAATAATGCGACGGGAAATGAAAGACGTAACTTTTAATCTTGGATGCAAGGTTACGGCAATCAAGAACAATGGTGTTTCTTTTATTAATGCTAAAAGTGAAGAAAAATTTGTTGAAGCTTCTCTTGTTCTTATGAGTGTTGGAAGAAGGGCTAATATTGCAGGACTTGAACCGTTGAACTTGGAACTTGAACGTGGCTCTGTTATTGTAGATGAGCATATGAAAACAAGCGTAGATAATATTTATGCTGTTGGAGATATAAACGGTAAAAGTCTGTTGGCTCACAGTGCATCGCGCATGGCAGAAGTTGCTGTTGATAATATGTTTGGCACTGCTGGCAAGATAATGAACTATAATGCAATTCCTTGGGCCGTTTATGGGGTCCCTGAGGCTGCCGGTTGTGGATTAACACAAGAGGATGCTCAAAAACAAGGCCTTGATATTAAGTGTGCTACAATACAAATGAGGACAAACGGGCGCTTTTTAGCAGAAAACGGGAAAAGAGCAAGCGGACTTGTAAAAGTCATAGCAAATAAAACAACAAATGAACTGTTAGGCTTTCACATGTTGGGCCCGTATTCAAGTGAAATGATATGGGGTGCCTCTGTTTTAATAGAAAACAATGCAAAAGTGAATGATATAACAAACAGCATATTTCCTCATCCCAGTGTGTCTGAATTAATTAAGGATGCATGTCTGGCCTTAAAATGATAGTAAAATAATATTATTATAAATTGTTACTATATAATAGTTGTATAAAAACAAATAAAAAC
>CAVGEF010000011.1:0-7392 GCA_963628205.1 Bacteroidaceae bacterium | reverse complement strand
GAAGTATCCACACAAGCATAAATGTGCTCCAAGACATCAGAAGCGCCAACTTTGTTTTGTTTTATGTTACGGCATGCTGTGAGTTCAGGCAAAATTATTTCCAGTACGCCTATTTTTTCCAATAAAGACAGGCCTACAGACGGAACAGGAGTCATCAAAATACGCGAGATTTCATCATAAATTCTTTCTTGAGAAATATTTGCAATTGCAGGTGCCAGTTTCTTTGCGCCAATTAAAGTCTCACGGGAAGGCTTAAATCCAAGTTTTGAGCAAAAGCGGGCAAGTCTCATAAGACGCAGTGCATCTTCACTAAAGCGTTCTACCGGTTTACCAATGGCTCTTACAATGCCTTTCTTAAGGTCAATTAAGCCACCAAAGTCATCTGTAACTTCTCCTGTTATGCAAGATGCAGCAAGTGCATTTATTGTGAAGTCTCTTCTTGATAAGTCTTCATGTAGGTTTTTAATGTATGTTACGTTTTGAGGATGGCGTGAATCCATGTAATCAGATTCACTTCTGAATGTTGTGACTTCATAACTTGCACCTTTGTATAAAACAGTAACAGTTCCGTGTTTAATACCTGTAGGAATAACTTTCTTAAACATCTCGATTACTTGTTCCGGCAATGCATTGGTGCAAAAATCATAATCGGTATTGGAAATTCCCAAGAAGTAATCGCGGACAGCTCCTCCCACAATGTAAAGACTAAAACCGTTTTGCACAAAATGTTTTGCAAAATCTTTTATTTCATTGGGAACCGGGTATTTCTCTTTTGTACAATTATGATTATCCATACTGCAAATCATGCCTTGAATATAGCAAAAAAACCAATGTTTTGGAACGCTTGTTGATACATTGGAAAAGATATATAATTCGTGCAAATTGCATGAAGATTGTAGAGGTTTTTGAAAAAGTCTCTTAAATGTGCATAAATTGTATCCGGCGGAGTATAAAATGTTCAAAAATGTTGATCCAAGACAAAACTTTCCAAAGATGGAAGAAAAAATCATTGATTTTTGGAATAAAAATGAGATCTTCAAGAAATCTATAGAAAGCAGGCCTCAGGATAATGAGTTCTCTTTTTATGATGGGCCTCCTTTTGCAACAGGCTTGCCTCATTACGGGCACCTTGTTCCCGGAACAATAAAGGACATTATTCCCCGTTATAAGACCATGAAAGGTCAACGCGTTGTAAGAAATTGGGGATGGGACTGTCATGGACTGCCTGTAGAGAACTTAATGAAGAAAAAACTCGGTATTTCCAGTGCAAAGGAAATTCAGGAATACGGAGTTGAAAATTACAACAATCAGTGCCGTGCCAGTGTTCTTCAATTTACAAACGAATGGAAGCAAACAATAACTAGAATGGGAAGATGGGTAGATTTTGACCATGGCTACAAGACTATGGACAAGTCATTCATGGAAAGCATTTGGTGGGTATTCAAGACACTGTACGAAAGAGGCCTCATTTATAAAGGTTATAATATTTTGCCTTACAGCCCGGGCCTTGGATGTCCTCTTTCAAATATGGAAGTCAATCTTGGCGGTTATAAAGATGTAACAGACCCGGCAATTACCGCAAGATTTAGAGTAAAAGGAACAGAAAACACGTACTTCCTTGCGTGGACAACAACGCCCTGGACTCTTCCTTCTAACTTGGCATTAGCTCTTGGTCCAGATATTGATTATGTGCTCATTAAAGATAAAGAGACCGGAGACAAATATTATCTTGGAGAGGCCAGACTTGAATCTTACTACAAAGATTCTGGTGCTTATGAAATCCTTGAGAAACACAAGGGCAGTGAACTTGCAGGTATGCGTTATGAACCTCTTTTCGATTATTTTGCAAATCTTTATGAAAAAGGTGCTTTTGTAACTGTTCTTGGCTCTTATGTAACAACCGCAGACGGTTGTGGAATTGTCCATACAGCTCCGGGTTTTGGTGAAGACGACTACAATGTTCTCAAAGGAACAGGTATTCCTGTTGTATGCCCCATTGATGATGAATGTAAGTTCACTGATGAAGTTCCTGATTACAAGGGAATTTTCGTCAAGGATGCAGACAAGGCCATAATTGCAAGACTTAAAGAAGAGGGCAAACTTGTTAAAAAAGAAAATTATTTACACAGTTATCCTTTCTGCTGGAGAACAGGCTCGCCTTTAATCTATAGAGCAATGGATTGCTGGTATGTAAATGTCCAAAAGATAAAAGACAAAATGGTTGCAAACAATCAAAAGATTACATGGATACCGGAACACTTAAAAGACGGCCGTTTTGGGAAATGGCTTGAAGGTGCAAGAGATTGGGCAATTTCAAGAAACCGGTTTTGGGGAAATCCAATTCCTGTATGGAAATGCGATGGCTCTGATTATGTAGAAGTTATTGGCTCAATTGAAGAGCTTGAGAAAAAATGCGGACAAAAAGTTGATGATATTCATAAACATAATGTCGATAAGCTTACATGGCCAAGCCCTGACGGCAAAGGTACAATGAGAAGAGTTCCAGATGTCCTTGACTGCTGGTTTGAAAGTGGAAGCATGCCTTATGCTCAGCTGCATTACCCGTTTGAGAACAAGGAACGATTTGAAAGAACTTTCCCTGCTGATTTCATTTGTGAAGGTCTCGACCAAACAAGAGGGTGGTTCTATACACTCACTATTATGGCAAGTGCCTTGTTTGATGAACCTGCCTTCAAACATTGCGTCGTCAATGGAATTATTCTTGCTGAAGACGGTGAGAAAATGTCAAAGAGCAAAGGCAATTTCACAGACCCAATGATTTTGGTCAACCAATATGGTGCCGATGCCCTCAGATTTGCACTTATGAACAGCGCAGCCGTACATGCCGATGATCTCAAGTTCTCAGACCAAATGGTGAAAGATGTTCTTAAGTCAATTATTCTGCCGTTGTGGAATGCATATTCATTCTTTGTGACTTATGCAAATATTGACGGTTACACACCATCTGAAACGCCGTTTGAAGAACTTAAAAACCCTCTTGACCGATGGATGATTTCAACATTGGAGGCATTGACTTGTGAAATAGACGATGCTTTGGATAAGTATGACATCCAGCGTGCATGTGCAAGTCTTCTTAAATTCATGGATAGTTTGAATAACTGGTATATAAGAAGAAGCCGCAGAAGATTCTGGAAGAGTGAAAACGATGGTGATAAGAAAATGGCTTATGACACACTTTATAAAGTGCTTATTACTTTTGTAAAACTTGCTTGTCCTATTTTACCGTTCATTTGTGAAGAGATTTACCAAAATCTAAAGGGCGAGAACGACCCTGAGAGTGTTCATCTTTGCTATTATCCGGCCTACGATGCTTCTCACAGAGATTATGCACTGGAAAGAATGATGGACCTTACTGTTACGGCAATTACAATGGGAAGGTCGTTAAGAAGTGCGAACAACCTCAAAAACAGACAGCCTCTTAAAAAGCTGTTCTTAGTTGACAGAAACGAGCATGACAGAGAAATCCTCAATAACATGGCTGCAATAATTGCAGAAGAGCTTAACGTCAAGTCTGTTGAAATTCACGGCGATGAATCATCTCTTGTTGATTATTCTGCTAAGGCCAACTTTAAGATTTTGGGTGCAAAACTTGGAAAAGCCATGAAAGATGTTGCTGCAAAGATTCAAACATTCAAGTCTGAAAACATTTCTTCAATTCTTGAAGGTGTAAAGAATAAGATTGAGTACGGAGATGGGAAATCCATTGATATAGGAAAAGATGACCTTGTAATCCAAAGAAATGAAAAAGCCAATCTTAAAATCTTGAATGAAGGCGAACTTACGGTTGGTTTTGATACTGAGATAACAGACAATCTTTTACATGAAGGCATTGCAAGAGATATTGTCAGAAGTATTCAAACACTTCGTAAGGACACAGGTCTTGATGTAAGTGATAGAATAATCCTGATTCTTGGAGGAGATGAAGAAATCAAGAAATCTTACAAGGAGTTCAAATCCTTCATTGAGTCTGAAACTTTGGCTGTAAGTTCTTCTTTTGATGACAATCTTGACTGCCCTCAAACAGAATCTGGAGCTAAAGTCAAAATTGAGAAAGCAAAATAAGATTTGCAAAAGATGTTTTTGCAAAAAACGTAAAAGGGTAATAAATGAAAAGAAACGTTCGTTCCATATTCTTGTTGCTTATTTTATTTGTAGTCTTTTTGTGTGTGTCCTGTGTGCATACAACACCATTGAAAGACAGAATGTATATCCAATCATTTGGAACGGACGGCCAATTTGTTATTACAGTTGATTCAAGCCGTTTTAATTTAGAAGAAATTGCAAATGAGGCCGGACTTGAAATGTCTTCAAGTACTACGTACCTCACTGAGAGAATGTCCAGGTTTTCAATTGTTTTGTTTGATGGAAGTGGTCAAAATTCTTATCCTGCTGATTTTTCTACTATGGATTTTGAAGGTGCAATTGAAGGGAATTACTCAAAAACAATCTTAAATACAGCACTAAAGACAATTGAAACTTTTGATAAGGTAAAAAGTGAGTCCGGGTTAAAATATTTTGCAGATACTCAAACAGGACTGGAACTTTCAGTTCCTGCAAACGGTATAATATTGTTTTCTTCAAGCGATGTGGAAAATAATTACAATTTGGCGCTAAAGACCGCTGATAAGATAATTTCAGATGAACTTGCACAAAAGTTATCTTCATGTGCTATTGGTATTTATGTATCAAATCCAAAAACAATGCTTGATGTGGGGCTTGGTATTCCACAAAGCTCTTTGGAAAATATTGAATACATGTTAATGACAATAGACGGTGATATCTTAGCTTGTGAGTTTAAGCTTAAAAATGAATCTTTGGCAAAGAGTTTTTCTGTTCTTATAAAAGCTTCATATGTTGGAGATCTCAGACGAGAAGGACTTCCTATTGACATAAAAACTCTTAAAGAGCAGTTTGTTCAGGAATTTGATATGGTATATGTCAAAGATTTAGGCTTAAATGAACAACAACATCAGGCAATCAAGGCTGTGGCATTACAACTTTTGGATTTGTTTAACTGATTAACTGACGATTTTAACGATGATTGAGGAATGAAAAATGAAAAGAATATTAACAGGTGACAGAACTACAGGAAGACTTCATTTGGGACATTTTGTAGGTTCTCTTCAAAGTAGAGTTGCACTTCAACACGAGTATGATACTTTTATACTTTTAGCCGATGTCCAAGCTCTTACTACCCATTTTCATACTCCGGAGCTGATTAATGACAGCATTTATCAAGTTGCAATGGACAATCTTGCTGTAGGTTTAGACCCGGCAAATGTTACATTTGTTCAGCAATCGCAAGTTACTGCAATAGCAGAACTCACTGTTTTTTATTCAATGCTCACAACAGTCAATCATCTTCTCATAAATCCAACAATCAAAAGTGAATCAAGAAACTATGGTTTTGGTGAAAATGACGGTGATTTCCAATACGATTTTTCAAAACTTACTTATGGATTTTTAGGTTATCCGGTATCTCAAACAGCTGACATCACATTTTGCAATGCACATCTTGTTCCTGTTGGAGAGGACCAGCTGCCTCACATTGAGTTTTCGAGAAAATTAGTCCGTCGTTTCAATGAAATGTATGGTACAAATATCATTGAACCGGAAGCAAAACTTTCTACTACCGGCCGTTTATGCGGTCTTGACGGTAATTCCAAGATGGGAAAGAGCCTTGGAAATGCAATTTATCTTTCTGATGATGAAAAGACAGTTTCTCAAAAAGTCATGCAAGCTGTTACGGATACAAACAGAATAAGTGTTAAAATTCCGGGCAATCCTAATGTTTGTACCGTGTATACTTATCATAAGACTTTTAATCCCCTGGAAGCGCCAAATATTTGTTCAATGTGTAAAAATGCACAAATAGGATGTGTTGCCTGCAAAAAACTCCTTGCCCAAAAGCTCAATGACATTCTTTCTCCAATAAGAGAAAAGAGAGCATACTATGAAGCCAATAAGGATACTGTTAAAGATATAATTAAAACAGGAACAGCTAAGGCTAACGTCATTGGAAATGAAATGATTTCTGCTGTCAAAGAGCACATGCACGTTTTATTATAGAGGTTTTGATGTGAACTGTTCTAATTTACTTTGTAATCAATTGGGATTTCCCGGACTGTTGCAATTGCTTTTTCCAAAAGCTCGTCTATGCCCATTTGCCTGTAAGATTCAGTTTGAGATTCTATATTTGGTCTTACAAGAGGATGTTTTGGACTGAATACAACACAGCAGTCGTCATAAGGAAGTATACTTGTCTCGTAAGTGCCTATTTGCCGTGCTGTATCAATGATTTCTCCTTTGTCCATTGCAACAAGCGGTCTTAATACAGCAATAGATGACATACTGTCTGTAAAACAAATACTTTCCAATGTTTGTGATGCAACTTGGCCCAAAGCTTCACCTGTAACCAGAACTTTGCAGTCTCTTTGTTTTGCAATCGCATTTGCAACTTTCATCATACAAGCTCGCATCATAAGTGTGTGTTCTTCTTCTTTTGAATGCTCTTTTATCCATAATTCACATTCAGTAAAGTTAATGACAAGCAGGGTAGTGCCCATGTTATAAGGAGCAATCAGGCGCGCCAAGTCTTTTACTTTTTGTAATGCCATATCAGATGTATATGGGTATGCATGGAAGTACAAACAGTCCTGCTTTAGACCTCTTTTTGCCATTCTCCAACCGGCTACCGGAGAATCTATTCCACCGGATAACAGCAAAAGGCCTTTACCTGCTGTTCCAACAGGAAGTCCCCCTGGTCCATCTACCGGAGAAGTGTACATATAAACTCTATCTCTGACTTCTACCATAAGTCCTTTTTGAGGTTTATGTACATCAACTTTCATTGAAGGATATCTTTCAAGAATCAAACTTCCAAGTTCAGATTCAATTTGATAACTGTTCATGAAAAATGATTTATCACCACGTCTTGATTCAACTTTGAAGGTTCCGTTTCCACCGGCAAAAGGCTCTTTCTCAATAAGCTCTTTTGCACAAGCACAAATTTCATCCCAATCTTTATTGCACACAAGAGCACGAGAAAAACCAACAACCCCAAAAGTAGTTTTCAGGACTTTTTCTACAAAAGAAGCGGGACATGAAGAGTCTACATAAAGGTAAAAGCGACCTTTTTCCCTTGTTAAGACACTCTTATAAGGATGAATTTTGAGTTTTATATTGTTTTTGAGTTTCTTTTCAAAAAAGCCTCTGTTAAGACCCTTTAGGCAAATTTCTCCAAGTTTTATAAGATAAAGCGACATGCCTTCTATTTCTGATTCATTTATTTTCATGATAACTCCTTATAAGTTTCTTCCAATGCTTTGCACAAAAGCTCAACTTCTTCTTCTGTTGTTGTGCATCCTAAAG
>CAVGEF010000010.1:0-8024 GCA_963628205.1 Bacteroidaceae bacterium | reverse complement strand
CTATGACAACAGGGTTTTTGATTTCGTTTGCCATATCGCCCAAACCGGAACCAAGAACCAACGCAGCTTCTATTTTTAGTCCTCCTGTTTTGGAGTTAATGAATGAACTTGCTTCTTTTAATTTTTTCATCAAGTCTTGCATGGTGTTTTCTCCTTTTGCTTACCGTTTTCAGGTTGGCTTAATACCTGAATTTTACTTATATCTTAACATTGTTAAGTAAATCTTGGAAGTTTTTTAGTAGAATGGTCACAAAGCGGTTAAAAAATGGTTAAAATTTTACTTGCTTGTTTCAAATAAGTGTCATAACATGAGTGTGAACGTTTTTAGACGTTCGCAAGTGGTTGTAGTTCGTTCGAATCTTCTTGACCTTAGTGTTTTCGTGTTTTTCAAGTGTCTCAGCAGTCAAGATACAAATTTGGTTCGCTTATTTGTTGTGCGCTTTTTTGAGTGTGCTTTTTTGTGCAAAAGTGCATTGCTTTTGAGTTGAAGCCTGTTAAAGTTGTTCTTTCATGACATGTTCAAGGATTTCAAGAGTGTACATGTCATGCAAATATTTAGGAGGGAAAGATGAAGAAAGTAGCAATTGCTGTTCTTTTTGTTTTGATGAGCACAGCTATGTTGTTTGCTGCAGATCTTCCAAAGATGGAAGAACCTGTTCTTATCACCGCTGTTGGTCAAAGTCAGGACGGAAACATTGTTAACTTGTTTGGTAAACGTATAAAACTCAACCAAACATATGAACCGGCAATTTTTGCTGATGATGTTGATTGGTCCAATATTAAGACTATCATTGCTGTTCTTGGCGGAAGCGGAAAAGGTCTTGGTAGTGCAGGACTTGATATTCCTGGTGAACAGAAGAGAGTTGACAAACTTTTTGCAGAAGCAAAAGCAAGAGGCGTAAAGATTCTTGGAATGCATATTGGTGGAGAAGACCGCAGAGGTCCTAACAGTGTTCCTTTCGTTAAGTATGCAGAGCAGTGTGATGCTTTGATTATCAAGGAAGATGGAAACAAAGACGGATACTTTACTGACTTAGCAGCAAAACTGGGTATCCCAATTTATACCATTAAAGCATCCAGCGAACTTACAAATCTTCTTAAGACTGTTTTCAAATAAGAAGTAATGGGGAAAAATAAATGACGAAAGAAATTTTATTATTTGTCGTGATGATGGGCATCATGGTTCTTGGTTCTCTTATTAAGAAACCAAAGATTCCAATGGCCGTTGTCCTTTTGATATCTGCAGCTGCAGGTGCTCTCTTTGCAGGCTATGGAATACCTGCAAGAATTATGATTGAGGGTACTCAGCAATTCTTCCAGCTTTCATTGGTTGTTGCTACAGGAATGTTGTTCATGGGCGTTCTTAAGGCAAACGGAGCTTTGGATGCTCTTGCTACAGTAATCGTAAGAGCTTTCTGGCGCTCACCGGTTGCTCTTTTGATTTTCATGATGTTCCTTATCATGCTTCCGGGTATGTTGACAGGTTCAGCTCCGGCTGCTGTTCTCAGTACAGGTGCTCTTTGTATTCCAATTTTCATGAAACTAGGAATTCCTAAAGAAGAGACCGGCGCTATCGTTGCAATGGGCGGTATCTATGGAATGATAGCTCCTCCAATCAACGTTCCTGCTATGATTATTGCTACAGGTGTTTACATGCCTTATACCGGTTTTGCAGGCATTTTGTGTGCTATAACATTCCCTCTTGCTATATTTACAGTTCTTTTCCTTGGAAAGAAATATGTAAAGAAAGTTGATCCGGATCTTGTTCTTGAGCATGTTGAACCGGCTCCAAAGGGAAAAGAGTTTATAATTCATATTCCAATGCTTTTCATCATTGTTGCAATGTCTCTTTCAAGAATGTTCCCAACTGTTATTCCTGATATTGGAACATCTGGAATATTCTTCCTTGGAACAATTATTGCTTTCTTTACAGGTAAGAAGATTAACATTCTCAAGGCTTGTAAGGATTCAATGGTTGGTGCAATAGACGTTCTTGCTTTGTTTGCAGCAGTTGGAACTTTGATTTCCGTATTTGCAATGAACGGTGTCAGAGGACTTATGGTTTATGTTTCAATGTCAATGACAGGTGTTCTCATGTACCTTGCAATTGCTGTATTTGTACCGGTTCTTTCCGGTCCGCTTATGCCATTTGGTGCAGCTGCTGTTCTTGGCGTTCCATTCATCATGGCTCTTTCAAACCTTGACTCAATCATGGTTACATCAGGACTTACAATGCTCATGGGTATTGGTGCTCTTGTTCCTCCTACAGCTATTAGCGGACAGTTTGCACAAAAAGCAGCCGGAGTTGAGAGTTATGGTAAAATGGTCAAAACGGCCATTGTTCCTATTGTTTTGACAGAAATCGTGAGTGTTTTGGTCATTGTTTTTGCAGAACAACTTGGACAGATTTTCTAAGGAGGAAAGGAAATGTTGACGATTTTTTATGAAATAATTGCTATATTCCTTACCATCCTCTTTGGTTGGAATATGCTTACCCTTAAAGACAAGGGCAAACAGATTGCTTGTGCTGTGGTTCTTGTACCATTCTTGCTCCGCATTCTGGGCATTCACTAAGGAGGTATGTGATGAAGCTTGAAAAACATACTACCTTTGGTATTATCATGATTGCTCTTTCAATCGTTGTTGTTTGCATTGGTGCTTATGTATTTGGCAGACAATATGAGAAAGACCCTGTCGTTTTAGGTCCCGGTGTTACACGTGTAACAATGCTCAGCGAATGGTTCTCTGATCTTGAAGGAACTGAAGGCGATACAGAAGTTTACATCATGGACAGTGGTGTTGAAGGCGGAAAGTTCCTTATTTACGGTGGAACACACGCTGACGAAATTGCCGGTATCATGGCTTGCTATCTTGTTATTGAGAACGTTATTCCTGAGCAGGGATGCCTTTATGTAATTCCTCATGCCAATAACAGTGCTCTTACTAACACAGAACCCGGAAAGGGTGCTCCTGACAGGGTTTGGATTGAGCTTGATGACGGTACATACAGGTGGTTCAGAACCGGATCCCGTGCTACAAACCCTGTTCACCAGTGGCCGGACCCTGAGATGTTCGTACACTATCCGTCAGGACAGTTCCTTGCAGCTGATGAGGCTAGAAACTTCAACCGTGTACACCCTGGAAAGAAAGATGGTACACTTACACAAAAAGTTGCTTACGGTTTCAATCAGTTGATTATCAAAGAAGGAATTGATATGAACCTTGACCAGCACGAAGCTCCACCTGAGAAACCTTTGGTTGACGCTGTTTGTGCACACCAGAGAGCTATTGATCTTATAACAGCTGTTTCTGTTCTTGATTTTGAGCCTGCTACAGGTATTAACCTTAGAATTGAGGCCAGCCCGGAAAATCTTCACGGTTTCTCCCACAGAGAAATTGGGGATCATACACAAAGCCTTGCTGTTCTTTCTGAGGTCGTAAACCCGCTCCAGGGTGCTGTTCACGGCGCAATTGACTGGACCGTTGCTGTTTATGGTCAAGATAAATTCTATGACAGACTTCTTGAAACAGAAGCTCTTAAGGTCAAGTGGAATGAAGCCGGCACATTTGAGACCGGTGATCTTAACCACAACGTAACCGGAGGCGAACCTCTTGCATTCAGAACAGGACGTAACCTTGAAGTTATTGCCGGTATGATTAATGAGCTTGGTTTCCTTGAAGGATACGAAGATAAAGCTATCGTTGTAAGTGGCCTTCCAACCTTAAATGATCTTCTTGAGAATGGAATTGGACACTATCTCCACACTTGTGACGGAGTAGTTGCAAACGGTGGTGATTATAAGTAATATTTGGCTAGTGCCAAGTTTTAAGTGTTCTAGTTGCAATGCTGGGTGGATTTTTCCGTCCGGCTTGCCAACGTAATTGACGTGGCGTTTGCGATATCACAAATGTCAAACAGCACGAACGCTGAGCGTCTTAGACGTTAATGGTTACCGGCTTTTGTGTTTGTCTATGCTTGATGTCGCCACGCCATGCAATACAATAATTAAAAAATCAGAGAAAAAGTGGTTCAAACCATCTAAGTGTCTTAGTGTCCTCTCTGCATAGGAGGAGATATGGGTAGTCCATTAGAAGGTGTAGTGGTTCTTGATCTCACACGTGTCCTCTCTGGACCAATGTGTTGTGTAATTCTCGAAGATCTTGGTGCTGAAGTGCTCAAGGTTGAGATGCCGGAGACTGGAGATGATTCCAGAGCCTATGGTCCATACATAAATAAGCAAAGTCTTTATTTTATGACCGCCAACAGAGGAAAAAAGAGTATTGATCTTAACCTCAAAACACCTGGCGGAAAAGAAATTCTTAAGGCTCTTGTAAAAAAGGCCGATGTCCTTGTTGAAAACTACAGACCCGGTGTCATGGAAAAGTTGGGACTTGGCTATGATGTTCTCAAAGAAATAAATCCTAAGCTTGTCTACGCAGCAATATCGGGCTTTGGTGCTACCGGTCCGGATAAGAGTCGTGCTGCATACGATGTTCTTGTTCAAGCTGAATCAGGTCTTATGAGCATAACAGGCATGGAGGGAATGCCTCCTGTGAGGGTGGGATATTCTGTAAGTGATATTAATGGTGCACTGTTCTGTGCAATTGGTATAAATGCTGCACTTTATCAAAGAGAGAAGACCGGTCTTGGTCAAAAGATTGATATTGCAATGTTGGATTGTCAGCTCTCTGTTCTTGAAAGTGCTCTCTCAAGATATGAAGTTACAGGAGAAAGTCCAAAACCTCTTGGACACAGGCATCCTACAATTACTCCATTCCAGGCATTCAAGGCAAAAGATCACTGGTTTGCAATTGCAGCCGGTAATGACAACCTGTTTGCACGTCTTTGCGATGTTATTGGTAAACCTCAACTTGTTACTGACCCGCGTTTTGTTACCAACTGGGAAAGAAGCCAGCATCTTGATGAGATTGGTAAAGAAATTCAGGAAGTTGTTGAAACAGATGACATGCAAAACTGGTTGGACAAACTAGATGCTGTTGGTGTCCCGTGTGCACCTGTCAATGATATGAGCATGGTTGTAAAAGACAAGCAACTTATTGCAAGAAACATGTTTGTCAAGTGTCAGGACCCGTATGCAGGTGATGTAATTGTTCCCGGTAACCCAATCAAGATGTCTACAATTGAAGAGAAAGAAACTCGTGTTGCTCCACCTCAGGTTGGTCAGCACAGAATGGAAATCTTGAACAAGTACACTCAATTCACACCTGAACAAATTGCACAATTTGAGCAGGACGGAACGTTCACAAAGGCTGGAAAACCTTTGGGAGGAGATAAATAATGGCTGAAAACGCAACAGCTTTGCTTCTTGAGAAAAGAGCTACAATAGAAAACGGTGGTGGAGCTAAAAGAATTGATGCACAGCACGCAAAAGGTAAGATGACTGCACGTGAAAGAATCAATTATCTTTTGGATGAAGGTACTTTCCACGAAATTGATATGTTCATTGAGCATCACTGCACGAATTTTGGAATGGATAAAACGTATGTTCCGGGTGAAGGTGTAGTAACAGGATATGGAAAAATTGACGGTAGAACAGTTTATGTTTACTCTCAGGATTTCACAGTCATTGGCGGTTCATTAGGCGAAATGCATGCCAAGAAAATTACAAATGTCATGGACCTTGCATTTAAGGCCGGCTGTCCTTGTATTGGAATTAACGATTCAGGCGGAGCAAGAATTCAGGAAGGTGTTGATGCTCTCAGCGGTTTTGGTAACATCTTCTTCCGCAATGTAAAGAGCTCCGGTGTTATTCCTCAAATAACAGCAATCATGGGTCCTTGTGCAGGTGGAGCTGTTTATTCTCCGGCTCTCACAGACTTTATCTTTATGACAGAAGGCACAAGTAATATGTTTATTACCGGGCCGCAAGTCATTAAGGCTGTTACAGGTGAAGATATTACTGCCGATGCTCTTGGCGGTGCTAAAGTTCATATGGAAAAGAGTGGAGTTTGCCACTTCTCTTATGAGAGTGAAGCAGAAACTCTTGATGGTATCAGAACTCTTCTTTCTTATTTGCCGTCAAGCAACAGAGAAAATCCACCTGAGTATGAAAGCTGTGATTCAATTGCACCTGATTATGATGAAGAACTTGAAGCCATCGTTCCGGCTGACGGAAAGAAAGGCTACGATGTGCGCAGAATAATCGAAAGAATTGTCGATGGCGGTGATTTCTTTGAAGTTCAGCGTTCATTTGCAAAAAACATGGTAATTGGATTTGCAAGAATTGACGGTAAGACTGTTGGTATTATTGCTAACCAAGCCAGTGTCTTAGCCGGATGCATTGAAATTAATGCTGCTGACAAGGCTGCAAGATTCATTAGATTCTGTGATGCTTTTGGTATTCAAATCTTAACCTTGGTTGATGTTCCGGGATTCTTGCCCGGTGTTACCCAAGAGACAGAGGGTATAATTCGTCATGGTGCAAAGTTGCTTTATGCATACTCAGAAGCAACAGTTCCAAAAGTAACTGTTATTCTTCGTAAGGCTTACGGCGGTGCATACATTGGCATGAGTTCCAAGGAACTTGGTGCTGACTTGGTATACAGCTGGCCAAATGCAGAAATTGCCGTTATGGGTCCGGATGGTGCTGCCAATATCATTTTCAAGAAAGAAATTGAAGCTGCTGAAGATCCTGCTGCAAAGCGTGCTGAGAAGATTGAAGAGTACAAGAGCGCATTTGCAAATCCGTACAAGGCTGCAAGCCGCGGTTATGTAGATGATGTAATTGACCCGGCACTTACAAGAGAAAAAGTTCGTTCTGCATTTGAAATTCTTGCTTCTAAGAAAGAAGCCGGAGTTGACCGCAAACACGGAAATTTCCCGGTATAATTAATTTTGGCTCAACGTCCAAATCCCATTTGTCGATTCTCCGATTTCGTTTTGACTGTCCAAATGGGATTTGGACTGATTTTATAATTACTAAGGAGAGAGAAAATGTATTGCTTACAGCAATTGCCTCACGACGTCCTAAAGACTCAGTTGCTAAACGGACTTATTCTTTTGGTTGTGGGTATGGTTATTGTTTTTATCTTTCTTACAATTCTCGTCATTGTTGCTAAAGTTGTTTCAAGCGTGATTAGAGGAAGAGAAAAAGGACAGACCTCCGGTGGTGCCAGCGATGTTGCTGCATCAAAAGCACCTGTTGCCAAGAGTGAAGCCAAGGTGGCTCAGCCAAAGAAAGCCACAATTCCAAGTGCTCCTTTGCATGAGGATGATTCCTGTGTTGGAGGGTCTGTTAAAGCTCCAATGCCGGGTCTTATTCTCAAGATAAATGTAAAGGTAGGGGAGACTGTTGAAAAGAATCAACTTGTTATGGTCATGGAAGCCATGAAGATGGAAAACGAAATTTATGCACCTTATGCAGGTGTTGTATCTTCAATTTCCGTTTCTCTTGGAGACCAGGTCAATGCCGATGATCTTCTCATGGAAATTGGTTCTTCCAATGGTTCTTCAAATGCATCTTGCACTGTAGCTGATGAGACAGAAAGTGTTTCTTCCAATGTTGCAAGTAACGAAGCTCCAAAAGAAGCAGAACCTGTTACCCCTGCAAAGCAATTTGAAATCCCGGCTAGAAGAACATCATCAAGTGCTCCTTCTAAAGCTCCAAAACAGGCTTTAAGGCAGGCTCCTTCAAGAGGAAAAGCTCCGGTAGCACATGGTGCATCTTCCAGCGGAGATTCTGTAGATTTGCCTATTGTTGTTGATGCTCCAATGCCTGGTCTTGTACTTAGATTTAATGTACAGGAAGGTGATCATGTTGAGAAAAATCAACAAATTTTGGTTTTAGAGGCTATGAAGATGGAAAATGAAGTCTATGCTCCGGCTTCCGGAACTTTGACAAAATTCTTTGTCTCTGCAGGTCAACAGCTTGAGTCAGGCGACAAGATGTTTGAGATTGGTTGATGGAGGAAGAACATGAGTGAATCATTATTGAATCTTTGGCAGTCCACAGGACTATACGGTTTTGCAGGACTTGATGCTGAATCAGGCTTTAACATCCTAA
>CAVGEF010000009.1:0-4598 GCA_963628205.1 Bacteroidaceae bacterium | reverse complement strand
CTTCCAATGTTTGTTCCAGGCAGTGCAGAGTTCAGTAATATGAACTCTAAAGTCTTGGAAGAACATCCTGAGATGGGCCGTTTTTTTGAGAGAATGAGCCGTCTTCCTCTTGAGAAAATCACTCCAATGGTACCACTTGGAGGAGCCGGAATTGGAATGCATGTAATTCCGGTTGAAAAAGCTATTGAAATGGAAAACAACAGCGTTTCAGTTGAGCACATTTCCCATTGGCTTGGCAAATATGAAGGAAAATACGCTGCATCTCCATGCTCTTGCCGTAAATCACGCCAAACTTTTGATGAAGGCTGTGCCGATGACCCGGAGGGCTGGTGCATTGCTGTTGGAGATATGGCAGACTACGTTGTTGAAACCAACAAAGGCGGCAGATACATAACAAAAGAAGAAGCCTTGGGAATAATGAAAAAGGCAGAAGACAACGGATTTGTCCACCAAATAACAAATATTGATGGTGAAAATAAAATCTTTGCCATATGCAACTGCAATGTAAATGTTTGCTATGCACTCAGGACTTCGCAACTCTTCAATACGCCTAACATGTCAAGATCGGCATATATTGCTCATGTTGAAACAGACAAGTGTGTCGCATGTGGCCGTTGCGTTGAATTTTGCCCGGCAGGTGCTGTTAAGCTTGGTCAAAAACTGTGTAAAAAAGACGGAAGCAAAGTTGAATATCCCAGAACCCCTCTCCCGTCAGAAAAAAAATGGGGTCCTGAAATGTGGACAGAAGATTACAGGGATAAAAATCGCATAAACAGTCATGAAAGTGGAACATCTCCATGTAAGACGGCCTGCCCTGCCCATATTGCCGTTCAGGGGTACTTAAAACTTGCAGCACAAGGTAAATATACACAGGCATTAGAATTAATTAAGAAAAACAATCCGCTTCCGGCTGTTTGCGGACATATTTGCAACAGACGTTGTGAACAAGCTTGTACTCGAGGGGCAATTGATGAAGCTGTAGCAATTGATGAAGTTAAAAAATTCATTGCAATGCAGGACTTAAATCAAAGAACACGCTTTATCCCCAAAAAAGTAATTCCATCCTTGGACAATGAATTTTTTAATGAAAAGATTGCAATCATAGGTGGCGGTCCTGCAGGTCTTTCCTGCGCGTTCTATCTTGCAGAAAAGGGCTACAGGCCTACTGTCTTTGAGAAAAACAAACGCCTTGGCGGAATGTTGATGTACGGAATCCCGTCATTTGTTCTTGAAAAAAACATCCTTGATGCAGAAATCGACATCATAAAAGAAATGGGTGTTGAAGTGCAACTTGGAACGGAAGTAGGAAAAGACGTAACAATAAAAGAGTTAAGAGAACAAGGCTACAAAGCTTTCTATATTGCAATAGGTTGCCAAGGCGCCCGCAAAGTCAATGTCCCAGGCGAAAACTCAAACGGCGTTCTGACCGGTGTTGAATTCCTGAAACTTGTTACAGATAACGAAAACTTCGAACTTTCAGGAGATACTGTTGTCATTGGTGGCGGCAATGTTGCAATAGATGTCTGTAGAACCGCTTTACGATGCTCTGCTGAGCACAATGGGAAAATAAGCCAATTCTCTCTTGAAACAAGAGATATCATGCCGGCAACTGTGGAAGAAATTTTAACAGCAGAAAACGAAGGCATTTATATTGAAGGCGGATGGGGCCCAAAAGAGATTTTAAGCGAAAACGGCAAAGTCGTTGGCATTGTCTTGAAAAAATGCACTTCTGTCTTTGACAAAACAGGTCGCTTCAACCCGCAATACGACGAAGAGGAAACCAAGACTATTGAATGCTCGAATGTCCTTTTGGCTGTGGGACAAACAATTGAATGGAAGGGTCTTTTGGATGGTGAAGACGTTGAACTCAAACGGGGAAATTACCCTGTAGCAGACAGCATAACTTACCAAACAAGCAAGGCCGATATCTTTGTAGGCGGTGATGTTTTCACAGGTCCAAAGTTTGCAATTGATGCAATTGCACAAGGAAAAGAAGCTGCAATATCCATTCACCGTTTCGTTCAACCGCACTCTTCACTGACTATTGGCCGTAATCCTAATTATTACAAAGAATTAGACAAAGACAATATTAAAGTTGAAGAATATGATAACACCGGACGCCAAAAACCGGGATACAACGAAGCTGTCAAGAAACTTTCTTTCAGAAACACAACTCTTCCATTTACAGAAGAGCAAGTGAAAAAAGAAACAGCGCGCTGTCTTGGCTGTGGAGCTACAATAGTTGACCCAAACAGGTGTCTTGGTTGTGGTATTTGCACAACAAAGTGTGTATTTGATGCAATCCACCTGAAAAGAGACTTGCCAAAAGCCAGTAAGATGGTAAAGAGTGAAGACAAACTCAAATACATTCTTCCTAACGGCTTAAAACAGGCAATCAAGATTAAATTCTCAAAAAAGTCTAAGAACATGTAGAGACTTGTCTAGGAGTAAATAATTGTGCATGAACTGGGTGTTGTCTTTCACGTAATTGATATGGTAGAAGACCTCTGTAATCAAAATTCTCTTACAGAGGTCAAATCTGTTACGCTCGAACTTGGAGAAGTTTCTACAGTCATAGAATCCTATCTCCATGATGTTTGGAAGTGGGCTGTCAAAAAGAAATCGGTCCATATGAAAGAAGCAGAGCTTATTGTCAAAACAATTCCGGCTGTAAGTTATTGCCAAGATTGTAAAAAAGAATACGGCACCGTAGAATTTGGAAAGATATGCCCTTATTGCAAAAGTGAAAATACATTTCTTCTGCGAGGAAACGAATTCACCATTAAGGAAATAGAAGCCCGCTAAGTTTGCATCGTAAATAAGAATTAATTGAGAGTGTAATTACTTGAGAGTTACTTGCCTTCGTAAGTTACAACAGACTCTACTTTATACTTGGAGAGAACGTCTCTGCCCTTTAGACCGGCAAGTTCCAAAAGAAAAACAATATCTACAACTTGGCCACCAAGTTTTTCAATTAAGTTGGCAGCAGCTTTCATTGTTCCTCCAGTTGCAATAAGGTCGTCAATAAGAACAACTTTTTGACCGGGTTTGATTGCATCTTTATGAATTTCAATTGTAGCTGTGCCGTACTCAAGGTTGTAAGTTTCAGAAATAGTTTCTCTTGGGAGTTTTCCGGCTTTTCTGATTGGAGCAAAAGGTTTGTGCAAAAGATAAGCAACAGGAACACCAAGGATAAAACCACGGGACTCAGCACCGGCAATAACATCACAATCGACCTTTGATACAAGTTTTGCAATCTCATCTATTGCAAGTTTAAGGCCATCGGCTTCCTGAAGAATACCTGTAATATCACGAAAAATAATTCCCGGTTCAGGAAAATCTGGAATGCTGATAATGTAATCTTCTATTTTTTTCATATTGTCCTCCTGTCAGTGCAAGCACAGTCTACTGAATAGTATTTGTTTAACCAAGCATACATAGTGTGAAAAAAATTCACAGCACGTCCAATTATTTCACATTATAACTCAAAATAAAACCTCTAAAAATGACAAAATTCAAATATTATGGCCTCAAATGCACCTTGAATGTACTTGGCACGCTTCTTGCTTTACAATAAACAGAGCAACAGTTTTTTTCATACCTCCTTTTAGTGTGATTCAGATGTCCGGCGAGCCTCCCCTCCCGGGCATCGTCTTTTTAATGAAACATCAATGCTTATAGGTGCTTACACGTGCTTACACGTGCTTATACGTGCTTATACGTGCTTATACGTGCCGTTATATGTGTTTATATGTGCATATTCAGTAGTAAAACGTAATACAATTCATGTAGTATTGTTCTAGCAATGGGAGAATTTCATGGAAGAAATTTTATCAAATACAAAAACACCAAAGGCCGATAAAACAAGTACTCAGTTTATCAAGTTTCTTTTAATTGGCGGAATTGGAACCATAATTCAACTTGTAACCGTAAACGCACTTTTTTCACTGCTCAAAGAATGGAAGGCTCCGCTTCCTTCTTTTTTGACAATAGTCTTCACTGAAAGAACTCTTGGAACCGGCAATGCAAATTGGGGTTATGTACTGCCTTTTTTTATTTCAAATCTTTTATCTAACACTTATTCGTACATTCATAACTTAAAAGGTAATTTCAAAACTTCAGTTCCAGAGTATTATTTTGCAATATACATAGGATTACTTGCAATTCTCATAACTTTAGCCACTTGGATATCCGGAGTTGTTGCCAATATTCTCATAAGCACACAAGTAAACTGGATTGTAAATCTTGCACCCACTTTGGGCTCAATAACAGCAGGAATTATTTATACTTTAATTTTATTTCCTATTGAGAAATTCGTTTTGTTTAAGAAATAAGACAATAGAGGAGAAAGACTCCTTTTCAGCTTTGCAAAATGTTTTTAACTTGTTCTACAGAGATGGAAGTTCCTTTAGCAATGTCTTCATCAGAAAGACCCATGGCCTTGAAACTTTTGACAATGCGAGCAGTGGCTTCAGTTTGCCCTTGAGACAGGCCCTGCGACAGGCCTTCTGAAAAACCTTCTTTTCTGCCATCTTTGTACTGTTCAATAAGGTTCAGTTCATATTTCATATAGCCTTGCCTCCAATCTTCATTGCCGT
>CAVGEF010000008.1:0-7356 GCA_963628205.1 Bacteroidaceae bacterium | reverse complement strand
CATCAAAGATTTTGTATATGGATGCAAAGGATACTTGAAAAGCTCTTCTGTCTCTGCTATTTCCATGATTTTACCTTTGTAAATAACGGCAATTCTATCTGATATAAACCGTACAATAGACAAATCATGAGCAATAAAGAGATATGAAAGGCCTCTTTCTTTTTGGAACTTCTTAAGAAGATTCAATACCTGAGCTCTAATGGAAACATCCAAAGCACTGATTGGTTCATCTGCAATAATAAATTCAGGCTCCATAACTATAGAACGCGCAAGTCCTACACGTTGGCGCTGTCCACCGGAAAACTCATGAGGGTATCTTGTAAGGTGCTCAGGAAGAAGCCCTACTTCACGTATGATTTTCTCAACTTTTCTAATCCTGTCTTTCTCATCATCATAAAGATGAAAATTGAAAAGCCCTTCAGAGATAATGTATTCAATAGTTGCTCTTTCATTCAATGATGCAGCAGGGTCCTGAAAAATCATTTGAATTTTTCTTACTACTTCGCGGTCTGCCTTACGGGAGAGCTTTCCTGAAATCTTTTCTCCTTTGTAGTATATGGCACCATTTGAACAGGGATTTATTCTGACTATGGCACGGCCAATTGTTGTCTTACCGGAACCGGACTCCCCTACAAGAGAAAAAGTCTCACCTTTGTATATGTCAAAACTTACATCATCTACAGCTTTGAACTCTTTCTTGTTTTGTTTGAATACAACATCGAGGTTCTGTACTGAAAGAACCACTTCTTTTTTGTTTTCTTCCATCTCAAACCTCCTTACTCTATGAAATCAATGTGAGATTTTAACATCTTTTCGTGAAGATTTTGAATAATCTTTGGAGGCTCAACTTTAGGAGCACGGGGGTCCAAAAGCCATGTTTTTGCCCAATGGTGGTCGTTTATCTTGAACATTGGAGGCTCTTTTACCATGTCAATTGCCATTGCATACTGGCTTCTTGGAGCAAACGCATCCCCTACAATCTTATTATAGAGCGATGGCGGTGTGCCGGGAATTGAGAACAGGTCGTCGCCCTTTTCTGCAAGTTGCGTAAGGGAACTCAAAAGCGCCCAAGTATAAGGGTGTTTGGGCTCATAGAAGATGTCTTCTACAGTTCCCAGCTCCACGATTTGGCCACCGTAAAGAACGGCAACACGTTCAGCAACGTTTGCGACAACACCAAGGTCATGAGTAATATAGACAGTTGTAAAACCAAGCTGATGTTGTAAATCTTTAATGAGTCTGATAATTTGAGCCTGTATCGTAACATCCAAAGCTGTAGTAGGCTCATCACATATAAGGATTTTTGGCTGACACGACAATGCAATTGCAATAACAATACGCTGTCTCATTCCTCCTGAATACTGGAAAGGATAATCATTGAATCTTTTTTCAGGTTCAGGAATACCAACTTTAGACATTATATCCAAAGTTCTCTTTTTAGCTTCATCCTGTGAACACTTTTGGTGCTTAAGAATAACTGTCATTATTTGCTTTCCAATTGTTACAACAGGATTCAATGAAGTCATAGGGTCTTGGAAAACAGTCGCTATTCTGCATCCACGTATGCTTTGCCAGTCTTTTGTATATTTGACTTTTGCACAGTCAACGATGGAATACCCTTCAACAATATTTTTTTCTTCATTGAGATTTCTAAATTCCACTCTAAAAGTACATGTCTCAAATATCTTGTTACGTACACGGTCATCATTCAAATCTTCTCCCGAGCACATTGCAAGTCTGAACGCTTTTTTGAGTTTTCTAAGGAACCTTACTTGAGTATGTTTTGGATAACGTGCAATTGACAGCAATATTTCATATGCAATGGTTTTGTTTCTCTCCAAAACAGAGTCTAAAAGACCATAAAGATTTTTTTCATTGTCCAATTTTGCAATCTTTTGCTCCCGCAATTGGGCAAGGTCATCCAGCTCTTTCTTGTCTTTAGCAACAAGTTCTTTATTTGCATTGTAATCAAAGGCTCTCTTTTTTATAAGATTTAATCTTTCAGAAGTAAGGACCTTGATTTGTTCATTCCAAGATGCAATTTGGGCTTTGGTTTGAGCAATTAACACTGCGTCTTCTGAATCTTTGCGGTCTAAAGCAAGCATGAAGTTTGTACGGTCTACAATATCATCTCTTAAATCTTTAATTTTTTTTGCATACTCGCTTTCTTCTTCACTTGTCAAAGATTTTGCATGTCTTATTTCTTCTCTCTTTTGAGCTATGGCAACATACTCTTTTGCACCTCGCTCCAACGGAGAACTGCTATTGAGCATCTCATAAGCCCTTTTGAGTATTTTCTTGTTTGGCTCTGTCAAAACGGCATTGGTCTTGGAAAGAGAGTCATCTGAAAAAATAATGCTTCCATTGCTGATAAAGCCATTTGAATCAAGCATACCGGCAAAAGTCTTTGTCAAAACCGATTTCCCTGAGCCCGATTCCCCTACAATTGCAATTGATTCGTTTTCGTATATGTCCAGTGAAACATGCCTTATAGCAGACAAAATCCTTCCACGGACATTGAATTTAACATCCACATCCCTAAGGGATAACAGGACTTTTCTTTCATTATCTTTGTTTTCCATGTTCTCCCTCCTTTTTACATGTGTGTTCTTGGATCAGAGGCATCGGCAAGGTTTTGTCCAAGCACGTACAAAATAATTGTCACCATAGCTGCAATTGCAACAGGCGCCCAAAATTCCCAAGGATAAATAAGGAACGCTGTTTGGGCCTCCTGAATCATTCTGCCTAACGAAGGCACGCTTGCAGAAAGTCCAACACCAATAAAGGAAAGGAACACTTCCATTGAAATGTAAGAAGGAAGCTCTGTAGCTAGAAGAGTTACTATAACAGATGTCATAAACGGCAATATGTTCTTTGACACAATTCTTGTAATAGGTGTTCCAAGACAACGGGAAGCCAGTGAATACTCACGGTCTCTAATTATCATAACCTGCGTTCTGAAAAAGTAAGCTATGCTCATCCAACCTGTTATGGTCAAAGCAAATACAAAACTCCAAAAGCCTGCACCAATTATGTAAACGAGAACTGAAATCATAAGAATGTACGGAACATTTGCAATGATGTTGTAAATGACCAGCATGACGTGGTCAAAACTTTTGGAATAGCCCCACACGGCTCCCATTAAGATTCCAACTGTCATATTTATGGCAGCACATATTACAGCAAGCAAAATACTTGTTCGTGCCGATGCCCATATACCATAGAAAATTGAATTTCCAAGCCCGCCTGAGCCAAGGCACCACTTAAATGAAAAACCACCGGTTAAGGCCATAGCTTCTCTTGGACTCTTATGGAACATAACTGCATTAGTTACGTTTTCATTTGGGTCATACTGGCAAAAGACAGGAATTATGAACGAGCACAGAATAACAATGGCAAACAAGGAAAGCAAAATCCAATTGGATTTTTTTCTGAAGAAAACTCTAAAGACCGATTTCCAATATGAATATCTTGGAGCAATAATCTTCTCCGATTCTATAGAATCATGATCAATGAAGGTAAATAATTCATCTTCGTTAACTGGAGCTTCATTGATTAAAACTTTATCAGACATGATTATCTACCTCCTTTTGTCTCAAATGAAATTCGCGGGTCATACTTTGCCATGAGCAAGTCTCCCAAAATTTGAGCAATGATTGAAAGTGAAGTGTAGAATAATGTACAGGCAACAATTACACCATTGTCGTGTCCGTTTATGGCAATTGTAAGAAGATTACCAACACCAGGTACTGCATATACTCTTTCTGTAATGATTGCACCTGTAAGGCATCCCAAAATACTTCCCGGAATTCCGTGAATAATTGGTATTATTGCATTTTTTGAAATGTGTTTTGAGAATATTTCGCCTTCTGACAGACCCTCTGCTCTTGCAAATTTAACGTAATCAGAATTCATTTGGTCTATCATGTAACGTCTCATCCACTTCATAAGACTTCCAATTGAAGGAAGAGCAAGGGAAATAGTAGGAAGTATATATGCCAAGAATTGAACTTGGGCTGTTGCAAACTTATAAGGAAGATTAAAAGCTCGTGTACCAATAGCAGCAAATAAGAAAATATAAGCCAAGGAAGGAACAGCCATGATGAAGATGATATACCACATACCAATTCTATCAACGAGAGTATCTTTCTTCCTTGCCATGAGAATTCCAAGAGGAAGACCTAAGAAATAGGCTATGATTGAAGCAATAATTCCAATTACAAAGGAGTTTCCAATCATGCTCAGGCCTGTTCTCCTGTAAGAGACAACTGTGTATTTATCGTTAAACCGTTCTTTTTCTGCCTCTGTGAGTTCTCCGGAGTTATATGTGACAGTATGGAAGTCTGCTGCAGTTTCTTCATACACGTCTGTTCCCAACATTGCAGGATATTGTTGCTGGCTCGTTTTAAGGTCTCCTTGAGGCTGAGAGATAACAGACGATATTTCCTGACCCCTGTACCTTGTATAAGAAACACCCAAGTTCAAATGTAACCAGTTTTGATGGATGAAAGGAAATCTTGAGTCAAAATAGAGAAGGTATTTATGGGTAGTTCCGCTTCCAACTATGGCAAAAAGTCCACTGTATGGGTCTTTTTCAAAACGTACATAGCGGTCAGTTAAGTTTTCATCTTTTACATCATTTGTAGTTTCTACGGTAAAGAGGCCCTTTATATAATCAAGCAGTCTATAAATCATGGCCTTGTTTCTTACTGCCAAAAGGTAGCCGGTTCCACCCGGTTTTAACTGACCCTTGGTTCTTCCGGAAGAATAAGTTATTGGTTCAAGACGAATTATTTCATATCCTTGGCTGGAGTATTCATTCATAAACTGCTGGACAGTTTCACTGCCAAGGTAGGCATCTCCTTCTTCTCTTTGAATCATTTTGCTCTCAGAGGTAACAAAATCCTGGTTGGTTGTTCCAAAATTCTGTGTCAGATAGTTTGTGTAATTTACACACTCAAGATAGCCATATCTTTGATATTGAGTGTATTCGTAAAGTACTCTGTCATTGTTACTTCGCTTATTCCAAACATCGTCTTGTTGAAAAATTACGCTTCTATCTGTAAGTGAAAAGATTAAAAGCATAACTGTCCAAATGACAACCAGTAATGAAAAAAGCGAAAAAAGAATACGCCTTAAAAGATATCTTCTCATAACTTATTATCCCTTCTCTCCTTTTGGGCAATATCTTGATTTTCAATAATTGCAATTTTGCAAAAACCTTACAAGAACAAACCGGAAAGACTTATTAAAAAGCAAGATATTACTCAAAAACCATGGGAGGACAATAGTGTCCTCCCATGAAAATTGCGTCTAATTATGACTGCGGTTTTGTCCGTCCAATATTACTATTAGAACAAACCAATGACCTTTGTCATGTAGCCGGCACCGTTTCCAAGGAAGGTGTCAAGATATGAACAAGGATCACCGTAGTCCGGACCCCAACCTGAACCGTAGAACAAGTCAAAGTTTCCGGCCTCTCCATTGGAAGCTCTGTAACCGCAAGCATAGTAGTCAGCACTTGTTGTTGACTCAACAAGGTTGATAACTACGTTGTCAGAACCAAGGCAGTCTTCAATGACTTTCTTAACAGCCTGTGCTTCTGCTGTAAGAAGTGCACTTGAAGAATAATAGACAACATCAATTGTAATTGGCCAGTTAACAGAAGAACCAAGCTCTTCTTTAGCAGCTGCAAGAGCAGCTTTTGCACCGGTGGCATCAAACCATCCGTTTACACCGTCAGATACTGTGATACCTGCACCAAGCTGGTCGCAATAGTACTGAACAAGATCTCCGTACATTGTTCCGGCTGCCCAAGTCTTTCCATCAACAGTTACGTCTTCTGAAAGCTGTACAAACTCAGGATGTGTATACATGTTTCTGAGGTTTGTAAGAGCAAGGTCTGCACCTCTTCTTGTAGCATTGACAGTCTCTTTGTCGTAAGCCTTTAAGAGAGCCTTTCTGAAGTTCTTGTTAAGAAGAGCTGTGTGAGTATCAATCTTTTGCTCTTCTGTCTTAGGAGAAGCAACAGCGCCACTGGCAAGAGCGAAAGTTCCTCTATTGAGGTTAAGTCCGCCAAAGAATGATGTTGATGTTGTATCGGAAATGTAATGATATTTGTCAAAATTGCCGTCAGCCTTTGCAAGAGCAAGAGTTCCGTTAGCTTCGCTAAGACCCATACCTGCATAAACACCGTCACAAACATCTTTATAAAGCTGTGTTGGGTTCTCACCTGCATCGTAAATCCATGTGATGGAATCAAGAACTACGCTTTCAGGATCATAGTAGTTAGGGTTTTTGACTACTTTGATGATAGAAGCATCGTTGAGTTGCTGTAAAAGGAATGCACCACAGTAAACCTGTGAAGAAACATCTGTTGCTTTTCCATATGTGTATGTGTTTACATCATTGAAAGCTGCTGCATATTCGCTTATGCCGTAAACTCCGCCACGTGAGAGGTAGAAGCTTTCACAAATAGGAGCAAAACAGCTGTATGTAAGCATTGTAATGAAGTAGCTTGTTGGCTGCTCAAGAGTAATCTCAAGAGTATATTTATCAACAGCCTTATAACCTACATCAGACCAAGAGCCTCCTGCAAGGTATTCGGAAACACCAGAGATAACACCTTCAACGAGCCATTCAAGACCTGCCTGAGCATCAAGCATGTGATGGAAACCGGCTTCAAAGTCGTTTGCTGTTACTTCTGCATACTTAACGCCTTCTGAAGTTGACCACCAAGCTCCCTTTCTAATATTAAATGTATAAACAATACCGTCATCAGAGACAGACCATGATTCTGCAAGAGCAGGAATCATTTGTCCAAGGTTGTTATACTGAACAAGACCATCGACACAGTTTACGAGGATTTCTGTATCGGTCTGTGTAGATGTATTAAGAGTATCAAGTGTTACAGGAGCTGTTGCGAATGTTGTTCTGTAGTCTCTGTTAATTGAGTGGCCATGAGAAGTGAGATATCCAATTGGATCGTACACGCCTTCGCCCTTGACTGCTTTATCCCAAAGAGCAAGAAGTTCATCTCTCTCTGCTGGAGTTAAGAATGTGTCACCGGAGATAACAACACCCTTCCAGCGGTCGTCATCATTTCCCCACTGAACATAAGGAACTGTTCTTGGAGCAACTCTTGAAATTGTATAAGCACCATTCTGTGTTGTAGTTGGAATCATAACTGCAGAATCAAGAAGATATGCCTCAGCCTGTGCATAAAGTACAAATCTTTCTGAATCTGTAGCAGCAGACTTTGCCTTCATGCAAAGATCTTCGTACGTGCCAAGAATGGAGTAATAGATTTCTTCGTCATCACCACGTACATATGTTGATGGCTTTTCAACCTTTACC
>CAVGEF010000007.1:0-2657 GCA_963628205.1 Bacteroidaceae bacterium | reverse complement strand
GAACACCTCTATCAATATTAAGAAGAGTGTAAACACTTTCCATACCGGTTCTCATTGAATACTCAGTTGTGAAAATTGTATCTCTTTTTGTCTCTGCGAACTGTCCAAGGAATGCAAAATTTACAGCTCCATTTGGAACAACATCAGGTCTGTCTCCATAAGCTCTTGGCATAAAGAATGCATCAATATAAGGCATCATGACAGGAACTGTATTTGCACTGTTAGTTGCATACTCTTCAATCTTGTCCACAGGAACACCAATATGATAGAGCCACTCTTCACATATTTCTTTACCTGTACATTCTCTCATAGGTTTCTTAATATAATCGCCCTCTTTATTGGTAAAAAGCGAATATACCCAAACGAGACAGTGTCCATTAGGTTGTTCTCTAAATTGTGGCTGACGATTGATTGTCCAACTCATGAGCCATGAAGAATCCTTAACAGTAACAATACCTCCTGTTACAACCTTGCCTGAAAGAGGATCTCTCTTACAAATTTTCTTTATGTAAGGAAGAATTTTGTCATCCAAGGTTTCAACTGTTGCACTCATCCAGTTTGTTAACTCCGGGTCATAACAGAACTTATCAGGATGTCCAAAAGATGGGTCTTGTGCTGCAATTTTACGCCACATATCCCATCCGCCACCTTCTTTGATTTCTGTGTTGTATGGTGCTTTTTCGTTTTGGCTACCCATTGAAGAGTTCTCAACACAGCCACCGTTGGTAATAAATACAAGGTCGTTTTCAGTAAGGTCAATCTTATCTTTCTTGCCGTTGGCAATGATGTCTATTCTTTGAGCAACTTTCTTTGTTTTGGTACACTTGAACTCTACATTTGTAACCTGAACACCAAAATGGAACTGAACTCCTCTTTCTGTTAACCACTTAACCATTGGAAGAATCATTGATTCATACTGGTTATACTTAGTAAATCTGAGTGCCGTGAAATCCGGAAGACCTCCAATGTGATGAATAAAACGCTGAATGTACAGTTTCATCTCAAGTGCACTGTGCCAGTTTTCAAAAGCAAACATTGTTCTCCAATAAAGCCAAAAGTTTGAATTAAGAACTTCATCATCAAAGAAATCTGTAATCTTTTTATCCTGCAACTCTTCATTGGGAGTAAAAAAGAGTTTCATAATTTCCAATGCACCCTTATCGGAAATATCGAACTTTCCGTCTGTATGAGCATCCTCCCCCTGTTTTACAGTTGCACGACAAAGGGAATAGTTAGGGTCTTTTTTATTGAGCCAGTAATATTCGTCAAGTACGCTTACGCCTTCAGTTTCAATTGACGGGATAGATCTAAAGAGATCCCACATAACTTCAAAATGGTTATCCATTTCTCTTCCACCGCGCATTACATAGCCAACATTTTCAAATTTCCAGCCGTCACAGGCGCCACCTGCGGTTTGACCTTTCTCGAGAATATGAATCTTTTCTCCTTTCATTTGCCCGTCTCGAACAAGATAGCAGGCTGCTGTTAATGCTGCGAGTCCACTGCCTACAATGTAAGCAGACTTGTGATCCACACCTTCCGGTTTTTGAGGTCTGGCAAAGGCTTCATAGTTTCCACTTGAATAATACATATCGTATCCTCCTGTATATCTCGTATTTCTAAGGTAAAAAAACTATTCTAAAGAGAAAATTTACAATTAAAGGCTTTTGTTTAGTTTTTAAGCATTTGGCTTACATTGTACAAAAATTACCCTACTCTAAACCTGTTCAGAGCACTTTTGAAACCGCCTGCAACAACCTTATCAAGTTTATCAATGATGGCTTTAGGGTCTTGTTGCATACCGGCTTTAATCCAGTCCAGCATAACACCTACGAAGGCATATTTATATGTATTAGCAATAAATACTTTATCTTCTTCCCTAACAACCATGCCTTTGGATTCTTCATCCACTACTCCTTTCAGCAAGTCAAAAGTTAAACGAAAAAGATAATTTTCAATTTGTTCTCTGCTTACAGAATGATAAACATTGATGATAAATGGCTTATTTTCCTTTACGGCTTCAAATATTTGATAAAATCCTTCTTTCCAATTATCGTAATGTTTCTTTCCCTCCAATGCACGGGAGGCATCCTCATAACAAGCCCATTCTACCAATTCATAGACATCCTTAAAGTGATAATAGAATGTCATGCGACTTATACCGCAATCATCCACAATATCTTTTACGGTAATACGATTCAGGCTTTTCTTTAAGAGCAAATTTTTCAACGACTGCTCCAAAGCTGCTTTTGTCAGTTGGCTCATCAAAACCTCCCATCATCAATCTTTCCCGTAGTCTCCTACTTGCGCCAATTTATGACCAATGCACTCACTCTTTGCCGTCTTTCATACGGTAGCCTACTCCAAGTTCATTGATTATATAGCTGTCATCTCCGGTTTTAAGACCACATTTACGACGGATGTTGGCCATATTAACTTGAATTTTCTTAATGTTACCGGAATCATTTACACCCCAAATGTAGCGCACAATAGCAGAATAAGTTAGAACTTTGCCGGCATATTCAGACAAAAGAGCAAGAATGTTGTATTCAGTTTGCGTAAGTTTAACTTCCTCACCTTCCATCGTAACAAAACGCTTGTCGTAGTCAATAACAAGGTCTTTCAAAATGAACTTACCTCCCGGGACTGCGCAGGTA
>CAVGEF010000006.1:0-3938 GCA_963628205.1 Bacteroidaceae bacterium | reverse complement strand
TTTTGGAACATTGGTGCATAAAATCATAGAAAACAAAATCAAACAAGTAAAAGACAGCACTGAAAACGACATTGAGTTGGAAAAACTCTTACCGCAAAAAGCAACTTGTGAAGAAAAAAGACTTCTAATAAAAGATGCAAAAATGTTGGCATCATCTTTTATGAATTCCTTTTTATACAAAAGTATTCAAAACATGGACTTAATGTCAGAAAAACGCTTTCTTTTATTTGACGGAACATCTTTTATTGAAGGTGCAATTGACCTTCTTGCCGTTGGAAATGATGAAATTTACATCATTGATTTCAAGACTAACGCAACTTGTTCTCCTGAAGACCATAAAATACAACTTTCACAATATGTAAAAGCTGTCTCCAGTATGCAATGTATCATGCAAAACAAACCTCAAAACAACGCACAAAACAATGCACAAGACAACGCGCAAAACAATGCACAAAACAACGCACAAAACAACGCACAGAACAGCTTCCAAGACAAGATCCAAGAAAGCACTTACAAAAAGAAAATACGTGCCTTTGTGCTTTACTTACGAGATGTTGAAAACTATATTGAATTGTCTTAATTTTGAACTGTTTTAGAGGCTGTAGTATGGTTTTTAGAGATGGGTTTTAACAAAACTAAAGTACATACAACAAGACAAATTGCAGCCTCTACAAGAAGCATGGGACCTTTGGTATAACCCTGTGTAAATAGAGCATTTGTCTTAAGTGCTGCATCCTCATAAGTAAAAAACCATGCATTTATAATATTATTTGCAATATGAATGCCTAAAGCTGCCCCAATGCTTTTTCGCTTAAGAGTAATGAGCATGAGAGTAAATCCCATCATGAAATAGAAAGCCATTGCATAAAAAGCCTTGGGCCCTGCGACCTCAGGATTGGAAAAATGAGCTAAAGCAAACAAGATAGCAGAAACTATGCAGTAATAAAGCATTTGTAATGGTCTTGTTTCCATATTGTCGCTTAGAAAATAAGCAATGTATGCACGACAAAGAAGTTCTTCCAAGAATGCAGCAAGAATTACAAGAATAAGAGCCAAGAACCAATCCAAAAGCCAAAGCATGCTATTGTAAGTTTCTAAAGTATAAGTGAAGTTTTGAGGATAAACTATCATTGATACAAAATTAATGATAAGCTCAAGAGCAAGCATTACAGCAAAACCAATGGCAAGACCCTTTTTGTCAAGTTTGCCGTTTTCTCCAAGCATTTTAGATATTGGAAAACCTATAAAGCGTTTAATAACTACAAGAGCTATGACTATAAAAAACATGTAGCTTATAATATTAAGAAAAAGCTCAGCTCTGAGTCCGTCAGAAATTCTTGGCATAGCCAAAGAAAAAACAATCCATAAAGTATAAATGAGAGGAAGCCCAAAAAACCACTTGGAAAGACGACCCAGTTTTTCTTTAGGATACATTGGCTTACGCTCTTTCTTACTTATATTATCCTTATTTATATTATTTATATCTTTCATATTTCATACTCCTTATACTCCAAAACGTTTTTTTGCAAGTTTCATATACCACCCTACAAACGGACTTCCATAAGGGAGTTTGATTTCTTCTTTTTTTATGTCATTGCAAACGGCACTTACAACAGAGTTTTCAAAAGGCTCAAGTATAGCAATGCTGTAACTTGGAAGACAGCCTGAACGTGAGCAAAGCCTGTTTACAACCTTTAGCGCATATTTAGGCTTAGCATATTGAGCCTTAGCCCATTGAGACTTAGAATATTGAACCTTAGCATGTTGTGCCTTGTCTTGTTGAAAAGCACTCTGAAACCCAGCATCCTGTATTTTTTCTTCCTTACACACGCAAACAGAAAACAAATATTCCAAATTTTTAAGCTCAATTGAGCCTAGATCCTCTCTGATAAACTTCACCATATTATCACTTATGTCTTTACCGCTTTTGTAATAAAGAAGTCCAACATGGCTTATATCTTCCAAAACATCCGGCGCATTCATGGCATTTTCCAGCTTGACAACCTCTCCGTCTACACTTTTTGCAATTTCTCTTGCAAGAGCTTCAAGATTTTCCTCAAATACCACTCTAACCATGAAAACCTCCTTTGGACATGCATTTTTAACCATTTTTTAGGCCGATACCCTTATATTATCAATTTTTAAGTCTAATACTAACCTTTTTGAGTAAATCAAAAAAAGTAGGAAAAGTAATACTTACAGCGTCAGAGCCCAAAATAGTAAGATTTTTTGAGCATTTAAGAGATGCCAAAGCCATAGCCATTACGATTCTGTGGTCATTGTAACTGTCAATCACCAAAGTACTGTTTGTGTCTATGTTCATATCTATATTATTAATAGGGGAGCTTAGAACAGAGGTATCGGTCTTGCTGAAAAAGCCAAAGCTGTCAATTGGAAAAATCTCAAGCCCGTCATCAAGTTCAATTGCCTTGCCTCCCAAAGCATTAATATTATGAGCCATGACATGAATGCGGTCTGTTTCTTTAAGACGTGCCTGCATAACATTAAACAGTTTGACATTTCCATTTGCAAAACAGCCCGTAATAGCCAAAACAGGTAGAGAATCGGGAATATCATTTATGTCAAACTCTCCGCATTGGAGCTTTTTGGGCCCTGTGACAGTTACAATGTTATCTTGCCACAAGACATGACAGCCCATTTTTTCAAGAACATTCAGCACTGCCTTGTCGCCTTGAGAGTCATCTTTGCAAAGACCTTTGACTGTAATTGTCCCACCGGTAATAGCTGCCGCACAAAAAAATGCACTTGCCGACGAATAATCTCCGCCAATACTTTCTTCAAATTTTTTGTAATTCTGTTTTCCTTTTATAGCAAAATGCGAGAAATTGTCATCTCTTTCAAATTGGATTTCCTGTTTTTTAAGCCAATACTCAGTCATTTCTACGTATGGTTTTTCAAAAAGAACCGGAACATCTATAAAACTGTCACCTAAAGCCATTGGACAAGCTAAAAGAAGTGCAGAAAGATATTGACTTGTAGGACATTCAATAGAAGTCTTACCCCCTTTCAACGGGCCTTTAATGCAAAATGGTATTGTATTTGCATCTTGTGGAATTGTTTTTGCTCCCAAATCTCTAAGACTGTTCAACAAAGGTGCAATAGGCCTTCTTCGTAATTGCTCATCTCCTGTAAATTCAACACTAAGGCCTAAAGCACAACACATGGCTGTTGCCAAATAAAGCGTAGTTCCGCTATTGCCACAGTCAATATTAATAATATCGTTTGTTGTATTTTTATTTGAGTTTGTGGTGTCTATAAAGAGGCTTGTTTGACCGTCACTGTTAGTCTCAGTTGTTACTGTGGCTCCAAGTTTTTTGCAAAGTTCAATACATGAAGTAGTGTCATCTGAGATAAGAGCATTATGTAAAACACATTTTGAGTTAGTAAAAAGTGCAATCAAGGCTGCTCTTATAGTGTGGCTCTTTGAGCCCGGTATATCAATTTGGCCGTAAATTTCAGCCTGTGACAGAGTTTTATCCATGTTGTGACTTTTTCCTTTGGCTTTCAAAAATATTCTATACTGTCCATCTTTTCCATTCAAGTAAGACTTCCCTGTAACTTGCCACTGTAGTTCATATACACTCTCTTATTCCTTATAAGGTCAAACGTACATAAAAATATGACATATCCTATTTTATTTTCCCTTTTTGCCCTAAATTGTTAAATTTTATTCGTTTTATAGAGGTTTTTGCAAAATGAGCTTTGTGAAGATTAGATTTGCCCTTTGTAAGATAAAAAGCATTTCTGAAAACTGAAATAAGGCTTTGTGTATTATAAAGTTAGAAGAAATGTTCTTTTAGATGCAAAGGTAAGGCTAAGATACATGAAGGCAGTTTTGCAAAAACCTCAATAGTGCTCAAATCACATTTTTTTGTATATCTATTGCAAAAATCCTAAAATTTGAAGTTTTTTGCAAA
>CAVGEF010000005.1:7902-9514 GCA_963628205.1 Bacteroidaceae bacterium | reverse complement strand
TAGTTACTTTGCAAAAAGGTGAAGTTGAAAATCTTGCAAAAGAACGAAAATGCGGTATTGAAGAAGCAGCTAGACTTCTCAGATACAAAGCTTTGGAAGAAAAAAGGGCTACACATTCATGTTTTGCAATAGCTACAGCCCATCATAAGCAAGATCAAATTGAAACTGTTGCAATGAGACTTTCTGCAGGTTCTCCCGTGAGCTCACTTAGGGGAATAGCAACCTGTGACAGCAAAAAACATCTTGTACGTCCGCTTCTTGGATTTGAGCGTAAAGAACTTGAAGAATACTTGAAAGAAAAAGGTTTTAGCTGGAGCGAGGATTCCACAAACAAAGATGTTCAATATCTTAGAAATAAGTTTAGAAACGAAATTTTACCGGTTGCTCGCCAAAGCTGGAGTGTTTGTAATGATTACTTACTTTCTCTTTCGCAAAGTGCTGCAAAACTTTTTACTGACTATGATGAGCAAAAACTGCAAAACAGTATTAATGTGTCTAAAGACATAGGATTTGCATGGACAAGAATATTGGTCTTGGAGGGCTTGAATCCTGCAAACAGAGTGTCTTTTTTGTTTTTGATGTGGGACTCTGTTATGGGTTCTGTTGAGCTTCCAACGCTACTTGCGCTTCGTGTTATACAAACAATTGAAGATGATAAAGATTGCCTAATTAGTGCAAACGGTGGAAGTTTTTTCACTTATCACGGAATATTAGGCCTTTATTTACAGGAAAGTCTTGAAAAAATCAAAGCTGGTTCCAAGAGTTTTGAATGTGTTTTTGACCCTCTTAAAGAGCAAAATATAAAACTTCCTTATGGACTTGTTTTTCAAAGCGGTGCGCAGGCTGTCAAAACTCTGAAAAATGAAGACGAAGACGTTTTGAAAAAAGCTCTTTTTTTGGACAATTCTCTTTTCAAAGGAACTGTGCGAATAAGGTTTCCAAAAACAGGTGATGCTGTGCGTCTTAAAAGTGGACTTAAGACTGTCACAAGGCTATTGCAGGATATGAAAATTCCTCCTTTTTTTAGGTCTTTGGTGCCCATTCTTGAGGACGATGACGGCATTTGTGCTGTATTTGGCAGTCCTTTTGGCGGCACAGATAGAATTTGTGTGAAGTTTCGAACTTCTCTTGCCCCAAATCGCTTTACTCTATATATTGTTCGTAAAGGTTAAATTCCATGGAAAACAAAGAAAAAGATATGATTGAAAACAACAAGGAAACACAAGAAACTCAGAATACTTGTGTCTCTCAAGCTCCGGAAATTCTGAATGAAAATGCAGAAATCTCCGGCGAAAGCTCAGAGGATGCTAAAGCTTTTACGGCATCTGATGCCCAAGAGCCTCAAGATACTCAAGAACCTCAAGAAGTTTCTTCCGGTGCAAAGTCTTCAAAAAAGGTCCGTCAAAAGACAAATCCGGACGATTACTGGAGACCTCGTCCAAGTAATGGCAGTTATTGGGGTTCAAACCAAAACTCAAGCCAAAATACTGACCAAAATACTGACCAAAATTCGAAATGCAGTCAAAATTCTAATGACAACGGGCAAGGCTCAAACGACGGTAATAACGGTTCAAATAACGGCAATAACGGAAATTTTGGCAACGGTTTTGGC
>CAVGEF010000005.1:0-7892 GCA_963628205.1 Bacteroidaceae bacterium | reverse complement strand
TTGGCAATGGAGGTTTTGGCAATGGAGGTTTTGGCAATGGAGGTTTCAAACCGCAGAGAAATTCAAACGGCCCGGACGGTCCTTTTGGCTCAAAGAAAAACAGAATTGGGCTACTTGTATTTTTGGCACTTATAATTGTTTTCTCTTTCACTTTGTTTAATCAAGGCGCCTCAACTCCGGATGTTTCATACAGCAATTTCAAGAACGCAGTAAAAGACGGCAAAGTTGCAACGGCAAATATAAAAAGCAGTACAATAATTGAGTTTACAACCAAAGACGGCATGCTTTATAAAACAAGAATTCCTTATTACGATGATAATTTGCTTTCTTACTTGGATGAGTATGGCGTTGAAGTTAAGGGTTCTACTCAAGATGTTTCTGTTCTTTCTGTAATACTGGAACTTCTTCCTTGGATAATTTTTATAGGTTTTACTGTCATGCTGTTCAAGCAATCGGCGGGAAACGGACAGCTTATGCAGTTTGGAAAAAGCCATGCTAAACAGTACACTGACAAAGATATAAAAATCAAATTCAAGGATGTTGCCGGCCAAAAGGAAGCCAAATACGAACTGCAGGAAGTAGTTGAATTCTTAAAAGACCCCAAGAAATTTGAAGCTATAGGTGCAAGAATACCAAAGGGTGTCTTGTTGGTAGGCCCTCCCGGAACAGGTAAAACCCTGTTGGCAAAGGCTGTAGCCGGTGAAGCCGGGGTTTCGTTCTTCCATACAAGCGGTTCAGACTTTGTAGAAATGTTCGTAGGTATGGGAGCTGCAAGAGTTCGTGACCTCTTTGACCAGGGTCGCAAAAACGCTCCATGTATTCTTTTCATAGATGAAATTGATGCTGTAGGCCGTTCCAGAGGCAGTGGACTTGGTGGCGGTCATGATGAAAGAGAACAAACACTTAACCAAATTCTCGTTGAAATGGACGGGTTCGATACGTATGCAGGCGTAATAGTCATAGCTGCAACAAACAGGGCCGATGTCCTTGACCCTGCTCTCCTTAGACCCGGACGTTTTGACAGACAGGTTGCCATATCATTGCCGGACATCCAAGAGCGTGAAGATATTCTCAAGATACATGCTGCAAAAGTTAAACTTGCTCCCGGAGTAGATTTGAGAAGAATTGCAAGAGCAACCCCGGGTTCCTCCGGAGCTGATTTGGCAAACCTCGTAAATGAAGCTGCACTTTTTGCAACAAGAGAAAAAAGAACGCAAGTTACAATGGAAGATTTCGAGCAAGCCAGAGATAAAATGGTTCTTGGAGTTGCAAGAAAGAGTCATGTTATGACAGAGGACGACAAACGTCTTACAGCATACCATGAAGCGGGTCATGCACTCTTGTTCTACTACTTGGATGATATAGATCCTCTTTACAAAGTAACGATTATTCCTCATGGCAATGCCGGCGGAGTTACAATGGGACTTCCTGAAGACGATGCTTCATACATGAAAAAAAGCTCGCTTTTAAGTCACATCAAGATGGCTATGGGTGGTTATATTGCAGAAAAGCTCCTGAACGGACAAACCTCCACAGGCCCCAGCTCTGACATAAAGCAAGCCACGGAAATTGCAAGAAGAATGGTTACTGAATTTGGAATGAGCAATTTGGGATTTATCTCTCTTGGTTCTGAAGGCGAACCCCTCTTTTTGGGAAGAGAAATTGCACAGCATAAGGATTTCAGTGAAGACACGGCAAAAAAGATTGATATTGAGGTGACTTCAATTCTGAATGAGTGTATGAACGATGCAACAAACATTCTCACACAGCATAGAGACCAGCTTGATAAACTTGCCAATGAGCTTATGGAAAAAGAAACTTTGGACGATAATGAAGTGCGTGCACTCCTTGGATTTGAGGCAATAGGTCCAAAGAACTCAGATTTAAGCTAATTGAGAATTCTGACTTTAGGATGAATATATGGTTGATTCTGCCCATAAAAGAAATTTTTGCATAATTGCGCACATAGACCACGGAAAATCTACTTTAGCCGACAGATTTATAGAAGCCGCCAGATTGGTTACTTCCCGTGGTCCTGCTCAATCACAAATTTTGGATAACATGGACATAGAAAGAGAGCGTGGTATAACAATAAAAAGCCAAGCTGTCACCATTCCTTATACTGCTAAAAACGGAGAGCTTTATGAACTCAACTTGGTAGATACTCCGGGACACGTTGACTTTTCGTATGAAGTTTCAAGAGCAATAAGCTCTTGTGAAGGAGCTCTTCTTCTAATAGATGCAACACAGGGCGTGGAAGCTCAAACACTGGCCAATTTGTACATGGCAATGGACCACGATTTGGAAATTATTCCTGTAATCAACAAAATAGACCTTGCCAGTGCCGACATAGATTCATGTTTACAGCAAATAGACCATGATCTTGGACTTGATCCTGACATGGCTCAAAAAGTGTCTGCAAAAACAGGAGAGGGTGTACCTGATTTATATGAAGCCATAGTTCAATACATTCCGGCTCCAAAAGACAACTCAAGTGAACCGTTAAAAGCTCTCATCTTTGACAGCCATTATGACCCTTACCGGGGTGTTATAGTTCATTTCAGAATTTTTGAAGGTTCTATCTCAGAAGGCCAGGAAATAATGTTCATGAACAGTAAAGCTGTTTATAAAGTTGAAGAAGTCGGAATTTTCCAGCTTGACTTGGTCAGAACAAAAACGCTTTCTTCCGGAGATGTGGGTTATTTTATTGCAGGGATTAAAACTATTGCAGACATAAGAGTTGGCGACACAGTGACGCTTTCTTCACGTCCGGCGCAAAGTCCATGCGAAGGTTTCAAAGAAGTAAAACCTGTAGTTTTCAGCTCAATTTATCCTGTTGATACAAACGATTATGAAGAACTTTTAGATGCAATAGAGCGCCTTAAACTCAATGATGCCTCCTTGGTATATGAAAAAGACAGTTCAGTTGCCTTGGGTCAAGGTTTCAGATGTGGCTTTTTGGGAATGCTTCACCTTGAAGTTGTTCAGGAAAGAATAGAACGGGAGTTTGGGCTTTCAATTGTTCTTACAAGTCCATCGGTCAGGTATCTTATCCACATGAAAAACGGAGATGTTCTTGAAGTTGACAACCCAATGGATTACCCGGACCAAGTAAGGATAGACTATTCAGAAGAGCCTTATATAAGAGCCAGTGTCATAACGCCGTCTAATTACGTAGGGCCTGTTATTACCCTTTGTATGGAAAAACGCGGTATTCAAACAAGTATGAACTACATAGATGAAAAAAGAGTAGAACTTGTTTATGAAATGCCGTTAGCTGAGGTTCTTTTTGAATTTTACGATAGACTTAAGTCAATTTCACGGGGATATGCATCATTTGATTACGAGATTATAGGCTATAGAAAGACCGATTTAGTTCGCATGGATATTCTTGTAAACGGTGAAGCGTGTGATGCTCTCAGTATGTTGGTTTTCCGCGATAATGCTGTTTCAAGAGGAAGACAGGCTTGCGAGCGCCTGCAGGAAGAAATTCCAAGGCATCAGTTCAAAATTCCAATTCAGGCCGCTATTGGCGGGAATATCATTGCACGTGAGACTATCAATGCATTCAGGAAAGATGTTACTGCAAAGTGCTATGGCGGTGATATTACCAGAAAGCGAAAACTTCTTGAAAAACAAAAAGAAGGGAAAAAGCGAATGAAGCTTGTGGGTAATGTTGAAATTCCGCAAAGTGCATATTTGGCAGTTCTAAAGAGCAAGGACACAGACCAATAAGGTAAAAGGGGTGGCATTATGGATTTGCAAACAGGCACAAACAACGTTAAGGAGTATTTCTTCAAAAATGGAAATTATTCCTTTTCTATTCTAAACTTAGGTTGTGCTGTCACCAGTATTTGTTGCCCCGATAAACACGGTAATATTGCGAACGTTGTAGTGCCTTTCAAAGGAGCTCTTGAAGACCCGTCAATTATTTTGAATACCACTTCCTATTTTGGGCTCACCGTTGGACGTTTTGCAAATCGCATCCAAGGCGCAGCATTTGAACTTAACGGCAAGCGATATGCCTTTACTCCAAATGATAACGACAATCTTCTTCACAGCGGGCCACACGGGATTTGGTCCAAAATTTGGGATGTAAGAAAAGAATCCGATGGTTTCATGTGCCTCCTTAAAGTGCAATCAATGGAAGACGGTTTTCCCGGAGACTTGGACATTCGTGTGCGTTTTTCCATGTCATGTGACGGCGTTTTTAGAATACATTACAGTGCAACTTGCACCCAAGACTGTCCTTTGAATGTAACAAATCACTCTTATTTTAACCTTACAGGAAATGAAAGCTTTGACATCTTGGCTCACGAAGTTACTTTTAACAGCTCTAAAATTCTGGAAGTGGATTCAAATCTCATTCCAACAGGCTCATATATAAATGTAGAAAATACTCCGTTTGATTTTAGAAATCCAAAGACAATTGGAAAGGATGCCAATAACCAAGTTCTTGCAAACACACATGGCTACGACCATGCTTTTGTCATTGACAGGTTTGACGATACTTCTCTTGATATGCCCTGCGGTAATTCTGACAACGGCAACAGCACAAAGAGCAATATCAAAGAGAGAGGATTTACAAAGTTTGCAAGTGTGTACGAGCCCATAAGCGGGCGCATGATGCAGGCATTTACAGACCTTCCGGCATTTCATTTCTATTCAGGGAACAAACGAGGTTTTTGTCTTGAAACCGAGTTTTATCCAAATTGCGTAAATGAAAAAGAATTTCCATCGTGTATAGTTAAGGCAAATACATTATTTGAAAGTACAACAGCTTTTCATTTTTATACTATTGACAGGTAAAGGGGTAATTGAAGATGAAAGAAGTCAAGGTTATTGGTATAGCGGGAGGAAGTGGCAGCGGCAAGTCCACCATTGTGCAAAAGATTGGAGAAGTGTGCCGGTCGTTTGTTTCAATTGCGCAAGACAGCTACTACAAAAGCGCTGCATATGTGAATAATGCCAACATAACAGCTTTCAACTTTGACCATCCCGATGCCTTTGACAATGAGCTTCTTTGCCGGCATATTCGTGACCTTAAGGCCGGAAAGCCAATTGAAATGCCACAATATGACTTTGTTCACCATTGCAGACGAAACGAAACTATTCACGTTGAGCCGGCTCCATTGGTGATTTTGGACGGGCTAATGATTTTTACAGAGTCCAATATAAGAGACCTCATAGATTTGAAGATTTACGTAGATACTCCGCACGATATTAGATTTATCAGACGCCTGCAGCGCGATATTCTGGAAAGAGGAAGAACCGTTGAAAGTGTTGTTAAACAATACTTGGAAGTTGTGCGTCCGGGACATTTTTCATTTATAGAACCTACCAAAGAGTTTGCAGATTTAATCATACCTGAAGGTGGACATAATGAAAAAGCTATGAAAGTTCTCAATTCATTTGTACGTGAAATATCAAGTACAGACGCCTAGATTTGCACTTATTGGTCTTGCGTGCTTTTAGAGGTTTTTGCAAAAACTTCTTTAGTGCTTTTTCTCCTCTGAAAGGTTTTTTTGAAATGATGTCGTCTGAAAGCAATTCTTTGGTTTCTGATGTGCTTAAAGCTGAATTTCTCCGGAACGGGGTCCGGGCCTCCCATGTAGAACCTGCTGCAACGCAAAAGGCGGGCAATTCCAAGAATTGAGCCTTTAATTATTCCATGTTTTATCAAAGCTGTTTTTACATATTCTGAGCATGATGGTTCGTAGATACAATTTGAGCCAAGAAGAGGGGATATGAACTTTTGATAACCCTTGATTGGCAAAAGAAAAATCTTGACCAGTATGTTGTGGCCTTCGTTTGGACTTTCATTTGAATTTTCATTTAAGCTCATGTAAGAACCATAGATAAAAAGCACAATTGTTGCAAGTTCCATATCCTTAAAATGGTTTTAGAGAGGTTTTTGCAAAACCTCCTTCATGTATCTTGGCTTTAGTTTTGCATCTAAAATAACATTTCTTCTAACTTCATAATACACAAAGCCTTATTTCAGTTATAAGAAAATGCCTTTTATCTCGCAAAGGGCAAACCCAATCTTCACAAAGCTCATTTTGCAAAAACCTCTAGACTATGCTTTTTTGCCGTACTCAAAATTACGGTTTATAGGGTTTGACTTAAGTTGTGAGTTTGAGATATATTAACGCTGTATCATTGTGTAATAAATATATCGATATGGAGGATAAATATGGCAGGTGCTATTTCTAAAAACGCTCGTCGTGAAGGTGAAAAAATTCTTACAAGCCGCTGGGGTGGTCAAATTAAGACAAAGTCTGTCTTTGAAAACGGCAAGCTTCACCACATTGCCTATTGTGTTAAAACAGGTAACACAGCTCGCAAGCCAAAGGATTTGATGTAATCCATGTCGAACGCCCGCTTTCGTGCGGGCTTTTTTGGGTTTATTTTTTCCAGAATATTTGGGAATATCAAAGAAAATCATTAAAATTGTTTTTTTGTTGTATCCGTTTGCGTTCTGGTATGTTATCATTTAAGTAAGTTCCTAATTTTTAGGACGGATTTCGTGAGGAGGAAACACGTGAAACGTTTTTCTAAAATTGCTAGTCTGGTACTTTTAGTTGTTGCCATGACATTTACTCTCGCTAGTTGTCAGTCTCCAAAGCAGGATGTCGGCGACATTGTTATAACAGTCCCTGAAGAGGAAACAGCTCCTGTTGCAACTCCGGCTGTTGAAGAAGAAAAGGCTGATGATGCCATTGTCGTTGAGCTTTCTGCTTATGGCTATGATGCAACAATAAAGATTGAAGATGGAAAGGCCACATTTACATATCCTTCATTTATTACAAGTGAAGAGGTTATGACTGCAGCAAAGCTTGCTTATTCTGCATACAAAACATATCTTGATGGCACAGACCTTGAAGTGGTTGCTCCGGGACAGGCTGTTCTCACATTCCCTGCCGGTTACTCAAAAGAAGATCTTGAGTATGCAGCAAACATCTTAAAAGATGAAATTCTCTCTTATGTTACTTCTGTTGTAGCAACATTTGCTCCTGAAGAAGCAGTTGAAGAAGTTACCTCTCCGGCTCTTCTTGAGAAACATCTTGATTTTTACGGATATACTCTTGATATTTATGCATACAGCAACCTTGTTGAATTCCAATATCCCAGCTTCATTACTAATGCTGAAGTCAGAGCTGCTGCAGAAGCTGCATACGCTGCTTATAGTCAGTACCTCCAGGGTTCTTCACTCGTAATTGATGCAGGCACAGCAGTTCTTTCACTTGGATATGAACTCACAGAAGCTGACTTCGATTATGCTTCTGACCTTCTTGCATCAGAGCTTGCCTATTACGTAGAAGCTCTCTTCCAGCCTGTAGAAGAAGCTGAAGAAGTTACAGTTGTTGCAGAAGCTCCTGCTGTTGAAGAGAAAACAGAAGAAGCTCCGGCTGTAGAGGAAAAGACTGAGGAAACACCTGTTGTTGAAGAGAAGAAAGAAGAAGCCCCTGCTGCTGAAGAAAAGAAAGAGGAAACAGCTCCTGCTACAACTCCGGCAACAACAACTACTACTACAACCACAACCACCACAACAACAACTGCAGCGCCTGCTAAGAAGTCTAATACTGGCGTCGTAGTTTTGATTATTGTTCTTGTTCTTGTCGCAGCTGCTGCTGTGTATGTATATCTCAAAAAGAAAAAGAATTAATCTAAGTCATTAGATAAAGTATAAGATGAGAGCCACTTGTTTTCAGGTGGCTCTTTTCTTTTGTAAGGGGTTTTCTCAAAATTGCTTTTTTGCGTTGTTTATGAGCCAAGAAGGTCAAAGGTCAGTCAAATTACAAAAAAAGGCTGTTGCGTTTGCAACAGCCTTATGCTCCCCGAGACAGACTCGAACTGCCGACAGGGTGGTTAACAGCCACCTGCTCTAC
>CAVGEF010000004.1:0-2886 GCA_963628205.1 Bacteroidaceae bacterium | reverse complement strand
GTGTAGCAATAAGTGTTTTAACGTGTTTATTTTTGATCTGAAATATCGTGTTTTAGTTTTTCAAGTGTAAAAGTACAGATCTCTGAAGGGAAAAATTGCAATAAAGGAGGAGTTTCCATGAAAAAAGTTGCAATCGCTTTGGTCCTCGTTCTTTTCTCATTGGTCACTGTTTTTGCACAGGGCGCAATCGAAGAAGCATCCAACGAGGGTTATGATGAAGGATATCAAGTAGGTTGGGATGATGCAAAGAGCGACATTCCTTACTCGATGAACCCCGGTGTTATGAATGGTCACACAAGACCGGCTGTCAGCGGACAAGCAGTTGTTCATGCAGGAAGCCCTGAAGCAGCAGCTGCAGGTTATGCAGTTCTTGTAAACGGTGGAAACGCATTTGATGCAGCTATGGCTACAGCAGCAGCACAGACATTCTCAGAAACAATGATGACAAGCATCTTTGGTGGAGATGCAGAAATCATTATTTATGATGCCAAGACAAAAGAAGTAAAAGTTTACAATGGAACCGGTTGGGCTCCAAAGAATGCAACAATTGACTTCTACCTTGAAATGGCCGGTTTCCCGGCATATGGTATCTACTCAATGGAAATTCCCGGTGAGTGGTCCGGTTGGATGACATTGTTGAATGACTATGGTTCGATGGAACTTTCCGACATTTTTGCTCCTGTTATCAGCTTGGCAGAAAACGGAATGATTTGTAACGAATTCCTCCATGGAACACTTAGCTATCTTGCTTCAACAGGAAACGATGCAGCAAAGGCTGTTTTCAATCCTGATATGGAATTGGGCGACAAGGTTGTAAACAAAGATTATGCTAACCTCCTTAGAACAATGGGAGAGGTTGCAGAAGGTAAGAATTACAAAGCTGCAGAAGATTACTTCTACAGAGGACCTATTGCTGAGCAAATCGTAAAGTGGAACAACGATCTTGGTGGTCTTTTCTCAATTGAAGACTTCAATGAATATCATGCTGAGATTCAGACTCCTATTACAACAAACTATCGTGGATATGATGTATATTGCTGTCCGGCAAACTGCCAGGGACCAACTTTGATTGAAGCTCTTAACATTCTTGAGAACTTTGATCTTGCATCAATGGAGCACAATAGTGCAGAGTATATCAACATTGTTGTTCAGGCTCTCAACATTGCAATCAATGATAGAAACAAGTATCTTGGTGACCCAAGATTCACAAACATCCCAACAGCTCCATGGACAAAAGAATATGCAGCAGAAATGGCTAAGCTCATTGATACAGAGAAAGCTATGAGCGAAATCCCCAGTTTTGACGCTGATAAGTTTGAAGATTACAACACAAAGGGACCAGACACAACATTCATGGCTGTCGTGGATGCAGAAGGTAACATGTGTATCGTAACTCACTCAATCAACTACTACTATGGTTCAGGTCTTATGGTTGATGGTCTTGGTTTCTTCATGAACGACAGAATCCAGAACTTCTCTCTTGACGAAGAGCATCAGAACTGCCTCGCAGCTCACAAGAGACCAATGCAGACAATTACTCCTTCTATTGGTCTTAAAGATGGCGAGCCGGCATTCTTCGTTGGAACACCTAATGCCAACAACCAAGAGCAGACAAAGCTTCAAGTTCTTCTTAACTACATTGAATTTGGTTACAGACCACAAGAAGCTGTTGAGCATCCAAGATTTACAACCGGTCATGCTCCTGCATTTGGAAAAGACGGATACAATCCTGGTGCACTTACACTCATGAACGCATTTGGTACACGCCAGAATGCTAAGCTTGAGGAAATGGGATATAAGATTAGCTACACAGCTAACACAGGTTCTCTTGGATTTGGTATCTATGAGAATGGCATGTGGACAGTTGGTGCTGACCCAACAAGAAACGCTTATTCAGTTGGTCTTTGATTTTTTCAATTTCCAATACACAACTGCTGTGCGAAGGGCAACCTTTGCATGGCAGTTTTTTTATGCATTGCTAAATGTGTTTTCGTAAATGTGTTTCATTTTTCAATCATTTTTCAATCACTTGAAAAAGAAACCTCTTTTAGGCTACAATGGTGCAGAACTTGCCGGAGTGGCGGAATGGTAGACGCGCTAGACTCAAAATCTGGTGTCCGCAAGGGCGTTCGAGTTCGAGTCTCGTCTCCGGTAGAAAAAAGAGGGAAAAAAGTTAAGAAATTTAACCTGTTTCCCTCTTTTTTGTTGTTATTTGCCTGTTTTGCAAAAATGCAGTTATTGTCAAAATTTAATAACCCAAGACCTTTTTTGCACCTCTCTTACGTTGAAATAAGATTGCTGTAGTATTTTGTTTTTCCTGAAAGAACATCGTTGTAGAAGTTTTGCTTCCAGTCTATGAATGCTATTGAGTCTTCTATTTCTTTCTTTGTTTCAAGCAGGGCTTCTCTCTTTTTCTCAAGTATTACTTTTCTTTCAGAAATGGAAGATTCTCCTTTTAGGCATAACGCAAGGTATTCTTTCATCTCGTTAATTGTCATGCCACAGCGTTTAAGACAAATTAGGCTTTGTATCCATTTGATGTCGTTGTCACTGAAGATGCGGTAGTTTCTACTGTCTCTTTTTACGTTTGGAACCAGGCCTTCGTTACAGTAAAATTTCAAATTCTCATAACTTATGTTTGTCATAAGACATGCATCTTTCATTGAATACATAAAAACCTCCCAAAAATGTTTTTTCAAAAATTTCAAAAAAATTTGAAAAAGCTATTGACCGGTAGTAACTACCGTCTAATACATTCATTCTGTCATCCCTAGAAAGGGGTGTCAAGGAGAAAAAATGAAAAGATTTTTATTATTAAATTGCATCTCGTTGATGGCTCTTTCCTTTGTTGCGTGCAAAGGAATCTCAGAAGTTGCAAGCAATGAG
>CAVGEF010000003.1:0-7974 GCA_963628205.1 Bacteroidaceae bacterium | reverse complement strand
GTGGACACTGTTGCAAAAATTCTTTCAAGCCGGGTGTCGTTTTGGGCGGGAAAAGTTGGAGTCAAAGAGCCTTTTTACGGCATAAACAGGGCAAAAACAAAATGGGGTTTGTGTTATCCGTCTCAAAAAAGGCTTTATTTGAGCTATATGTGTGCAGTTTTGCCTTATGATTTGATAGATATGACTATTTTGCATGAAGTGTGCCATTTGAAGGTTGCAAGTCACGGAGAGCCTTTTTGGAGTTTAATGGAAAAGTTCATGCCTGATTTACAAGAAAGAAAAACCCGTCTCAGGCAAATTTCCAAGACGGGAATTTCTTACAATTTGGTTTGAAAGTTTTAGAGTTTTTGCAAAAGAATTATTCAATTATTGAAAGCAAGTGCTTTACAAATTCGTAACTTCGTTTGGCAGAGCTTATTGAAAGATGTTCATTTGTAGAGTGTACGTCAAAGAGGTCCGGTCCAATAGAGACGCTGTCCATTCCCGGAACAAGACTGCTGATTACACCACATTCAAGGCCGGCATGAATTGCTGTGATTGTAGCTTTTCTTCCTGTGTTGTCTTCGTATGCTTTTGCACAGAATTTTGCAAGTTTTGAATTTGGGTTTGGAGCCCATGACGGGTAACCGTCGCCAATTTTACAATTAAGACCAAAAGCGTCAAGAATTGTGTAAATGCGGTTTACCAAGAAGAATTTTGCTGAGTCAATATTGCTTCTTACGCTTATTTCTATGTGAAGTTTTCCATCTTCAAGACGTGCAATTGCAAGGTTGTCAGAAGTTTCAACAATTCCCGGCAAAGCTTTGCTCATTGCATACACTCCATGAGGTGTTGCAAACAGTGCTTTTGTAACGGCAAGCGAGTCTTCTTTTGAGATAGCTTTACAGCTTTTAGGGCAGGACTTGCAGTCTTCAACTGTGTATTTTACTTTAAGATTTGGTTCTTCAAATTTGTTTTCATCTTTTAGTATTGCAATTGTTTTTTCAATTGCTTTTTGTACTTTTGTGCAGTCATCGCTTACTACAAAGATAGAGCATTTACAGGTTGAAGGAATAACATTTCTTCGAACGCCGCCGTCAAAACTCTTGAGTGAAAAATCACAATTGGCTTCTTTTATTGCCATAAGAATTCTTGACATAGCGCTTACAGCATTAAGTCTTTGAAGATGAATTTCTCCTCCGCTATGGCCACCTTTAAGACCGTCTATTGATATTTTTATAGCTTTGGAAGTTTTTAAGGCATCGTTTAGTTTATAGTTTTGTTCTGCAACAAGGTCTATACCGCCGGCACATCCAATATAAATGACACCTTCTTCTTCACTGTCCAGGTTGATAAGTCTTTGGCTTTTTATACAAGAGCCATCAAGATTAAAAGCCCCGTCCATACCTGTTTCTTCTGAGAATGTGAAGATGGCTTCAAGAGGTCCGTGCTTACAAGAAGGGTCTGTGAAGATTGCCATTGTCATTGCAACGCCAATACCGTTATCGGCACCAAGGCTTGTATCTTTTGCTCTAAGATAATCTCCGTCTATGTATGTTTCTATTGGGTCTTTTGTAAAATCATGTTCACTGTTTGGTGTTTTCACGCAAACCATGTCCATGTGTCCCTGAAGTGCAACAGATGGTTTATCTTCAAAACCTTTTGAAGCAGGAATTCTTGCAATGATATTTCCGGCTTTATCCCTTTTTGCTTCAATGTTATTTTCAGATGCCCACTTTAGAATAAATTGGCGCATTCCTTCTTCATTCCCGGATTCTCTTGGAATTTTGCAAATTTGACTGAAATATTCAAATAAATCCATCTCTTTTTCCTTCCTTGTTTCGTAGTATACCTACATAGTTGGTTTCAAGCAATTGGAGAGGCTGTAAAGTGTTACTGTGAGGTTTCTTGACAAAACAGTACTGTTAAAAGTACTATTAATCGTACTGTAAATAGCGTGTAATAATTTTACACAACATAAGGAGTTTGAAAAACTTTTCAATTATGAGGGGACAAATGTTTATAACTGCAAACGAATTAAAAACAAAAGGGGTTTCTTCTCTTGATGATACTGTCAAGACAAACGGGTGTGCCGTTATAACTGTCCACGGGAAAGACAAATATGTTGTGTTGCGGATTGAAGACTATAACAAGCTAAGAGAATTGGAATTGAATCTTGCAATAAAAGAAAGCCTAAAAGAAATTAAAGAAGGCAAAGTTTTTACAAATGGAATAGAAGAACACATGAAAAGGGTTCTGGATGGCTAAGCTTATATTTACAGAAACCTACGAAAATAGAGCTCGCCGATTTTTGAAAAAACATCCGGAAATTATTAACCAGTATAAAAAGACTCTGGTTTTACTGGAGCTGAACCCTTATCATCCCTCTCTTAGGCTTCACAAATGTTCAAAATTTTTTACAGTTTCAATCAATATGAGTTATAGGATTGCTTTGGATTTTATAATTCAACAAGAGTCTATAATTCCAATAGATGTTGGAGATCATAGTCACATATATGATTGACTTGACACTTCTTAACCAAGGGCCGGCCAGTTCAATAAGGTTGAGAAAATAAATTACCACAAAACCTATAATTACAGATTTTGAGTTTTGTTTGACGACAGGTCAAAAACATGATAAAGTATACATTAACCCAATTTCGTCTTATGATATTGGGGTTTTTTTATGATATTTGTTATATTTGATTATACAGGAGCACTCAATTGAACCGCGAAGCCATTCCTTCAATTCATTTTTACGATCAGGATTTTGTAGACCTCTATGACAGATCTTGGGTATGGGTTGATGAATTTTGGAAAAAAGGAACAGAAGAAAATGGGTTTTTGGGAAATTATGTCTCTTATGAAGGCCAAAAAACAATAGGCCAGTTCAACTGTTGTCTTTCTTCTTTATTCTTAAATTACAGTAACCAATTTTATTCTCCTTTTGAGATGATTGATTTCTTCTATTCCAAACAAGAAGAAAACGGAGCAATACGAGCACAGTATAGTATTGTAGACGGTACACCTGTTTTTGAAGAAGATAATCCGGAAGGTGTTGTTATTCCTTTTTTTGCTTATGTGGAATTTTTGTTCTATCACAAAATTGGTAATAAAAAGAGACTGAAAGAAATAGTACCTGTACTTGAAAAATATTTTGATTGGCTAAAAGAAACATTTCAAAAAGAAAACGGCTTGTTTAGTGTTCCTATAAGTGCTTGTCTTACTGGAAATGTGCCAAGAGAAGAAACCGTTTACCCTGTAGATTTTAATACTATTGTTGCTCTTAATGCCCTCTATATGTCCAATATAGGCGATATTCTTAATGATAAAGAGCTTTCTTTCAGGTACAAGAGGCTTTATTTCTCTCTCAAAACAAGAATTAACAATCTTATGTGGGACCCTGAAACCAAGTTTTATTATGACTTGGATGAAAAAGGCAACCGTATTCCTCTTAAGATGATTGGTGCTTATTGGACATTTTTGGCAGAAATTCCAAATGATGAGAGAGCGGCCTCAATGATAGAGCTCTTGAAAGATCCAAATGTGTTTGGTACAGACAACCCATTTCCCAGTGTTAGCGTAGATTCTTCTTGTTATAAAGAAGATGTTCATGGCTATTGTGGAGCAGTTGTTCCTTTTAACCTGTACTGTGTCGTAAAAGGACTTGAAAAGTATGGAGAGCATGTATTTGCTCGTGAATGTGCAATACGTAATGTCTATTTCATGCTTGACACTTTGCATCCTGAAGAAGACAAGCAGGGCGATGTTTGGGAGGCATACCTTCCAACAAAAGAAGGAACTCCTGCTGTTGACAGTAATTTCCCGGACTTCCCAAGAAGAAAATTTCTTCCTCAAGTGTGTCTTGTAACCATAACTTTGATGATAGAAGATATTATTGGTTTAGATATATCGTTACCAAGAAAGACTGTCTATTGGATGGTCCCAAATTTGGAAGTCATGGGAATAGAGAATTTGTCTCTCAAGCGCAATTTAATAACAATTTTGAGTAATAAAAATGCAAGAGGTTGGGAGATTAGGCTTGAAAGTGAAAAACTCTATTATTTTACAATAGAGATCATAGATGAAAAGAAGAAGAAAACACTTCCAATTCCAAGTGGTAAGTGTTCAATGCTTATAGATAAACTTTAATGAGTTGGATTGGTAAATTAATTGGAGGAACAATTGGGTTCTTCCTGGGTGGTCCTTTAGGTCTCATTGCCGGTGCTGTTTTTGGGCATGTAATAGATAAAAGCTCAGAGCTTGAGAATTCTGACAATTTTAATGGCTCAGAGAACCCTAATGGTTTTCAAAACGAGGGCTTTCGAAACGACTATTCCAGAAGATTTTTCTTTAATACCGGCTACGGAAGACATCAAATGGTATTTTTCGTTGGCGCTTTCTCAATGCTGGCAAAACTTGCAAGCGCTGACGGTCAAGTAAGTGAAAATGCAAAGCGAAAAGTAAGCGAGTTCATGATAAACGACCTGCATCTTACAGGACAAAGCTATTACAATGCTGTCAATATTTTTAACAACGCGCTGAACCAAAATATTTCTTTTGAGAGTCTTGTAGACCAATTTTACGGCAATTTTAGAAACTCCCCTGCTATCTTGCAGCTTATGATTGATATTTTTTACAGAGTCGCAAATGCCGATGGTGTTGTCTCTTCCAATGAAGAAAGACTTATAATGTATGCTGCCAAAGTTTTTCAAATTCCGCAGTCAATACTTGACAGTATAAAACGCCGTTATGGAGTTTCAAGTGCTCCATCTAAAGCATATGCTGTTTTAGGTTTGACAGAAAGCGCAACTGAAGCAGAAATCAAAAAAGCATATAGAAAACTTATCTTGGAATTTCACCCTGATACTGTTGCAGCCAAAGGTATGGCCAATGAATTCAAAGAATATGCCACAAAAAAATTCAGAGAAATACAAGATGCATACGAGACTATTTGTAAAGAACGCGGAATAAAATAAAGCTTTTTTGCCGTAATTTTGCCGGTTTATAACTTTACACGGCCCCTGAAAGACCGGGTAAGAGTGGTTCTGTCTGCATATTCCAAATCTCCGCCAATAGGAAGACCTGATGCTAAACGGGTAAGTCTTATTTCAGGATGGTTTTTCATAAGATGTCTTATGTAAAGAGCCGTTGTGTCTCCCTCTTCTGTTGGATTTGTTGCAATAATTATTTCTGAAAAAGAGCCGTGCTCAATTCTTTCCATAAGTTTTCCAAAACTTAATTCTTCCGGACCTACTCCGTTGAGAGGGTTGATAGCACCTCCCAAAACATGAAAAAGACCGTTATAAGCTCCGGAACTTTGGATAGTTATTACATCTTGCGGTTGTTCCACTATACATAAAAGAGATTTGTCTTTTGTTTCATCAGAACATATGGGACATGGGTCTGTTTCTGTAAAAGAGCCACATATAGAACAGGGATGAACCAAATCCTGTATTGAAGAAATCTCCTGTGCCAAGAGCTTATTATAGTCTTTTGGAGTTTTAATCAGTGAAAAAGCAATACGGGAGGCACTTTTGGGACCAACTCCCGGGAGCCTGGACAAAAGTGTTGTAAGACTTTCAATTGCTGTCATATTCCATATTGGGAGAACGCTTGCCCTGCCTCCTGTGAAATTCTCTCTTTTACGTTCTTAAGAGCTGTATTTACAGCAGCGGCTACAAGAACTTCAAGCATTGCACGGTTTTCTTCTGTCAAAATAGAAGGGTCAATCTTTAGACTCTCTATTTCCATATTACCATTTGCAACAGCTTCTATCATATTGCCATACGCATAACCGCAGCATTTGATAGTTGCCACTTTTTCTTTCATTTCTTGTGCCTGGTTTTTTATTTTGTCCATGTTTTTCAATAGTTCAAATGGATTCATCCTTTCTCCTCCCTGCCGTCAAAAGCAAGAATTAAATCATTTACAAGGTTTTTTCTTTCTTCGTCCAAAGCGCTTAGACTTTTTATCTGCGAAGAGACATTCCCTTGATTTTGTATGTTCTCTTCATTTATGTGCCCGGTATTTTCTTTTTGTTTTTCTTCAATGGGATTATTTTGCTTCTCAATAGGTGCTTGCAAGGAGCTTTCTGAAGAACTTTCATGGCAACTTTGGCTTTGTTGCAAATCATTTCTTGTCCATTGCTCTTGAACATTGGGTTCAGATTCTCCTGTTGCAAACTCGACAGCTTTTGGGTTTTCAGTCTCCAAAGTATTCGTTTCTGATACCTTCGTCTCTGATAAAGCAAGAACAATATTCACTTCTGTGCCGCTTCTTGTTTTTATGTCATCTTTTATCTTTTGACGACTGTTTAGCGCAAGCTGATAGCATAATTTATTGCTAAACTCAAGAACTAGGCTATCGTTTTCATTTTTGGTATTCAAAACGCCTTGAGGAAGAAGGTCTTTTATTGTCTCCAAGGCCAGTTTTTTGGGCGCGTTTTCGTATGCGCCTTGTTCTGTGCTTTTGTCTGTATTGCTATTTGTATTATTGTTTGCACCCAAAGTTTCAACTTGCGAGGGGTTTTCTTTATCCTTTGGCTTAACAGCTAAAGGCTCCACAGATTTTTGCTCTGCCAAAGCAGGGTTTAGAGGTGTAATTGTTCCTGTTACAAGGTCATTCTTAAGACGCGCCAATTGCTCAAGAATAGAAGCGTTTGATGCTACGTAGCGCAGGCGAGAAAGTTTAGAGACTGCAAGCTCAAGTTCAAATCTTGGATTTAGAGAATATCTTATATCTCTATAGAGAGTTAAGAACATATCCAGTGCCGCTTCAAGTTGTTCTTCATTGAAAGCACTTCTTATTTCTGCGGGGAAAGTTTCTATTTGTTCTCCCAAAACATTTTCGCTTTTTATGCCCTCTTTTATAAGAAGAAGCGTTCTGAAATAATCAGTGAAATCCTTAACGACTTGTTCAATACTGACTCCTTTTGCCAAAAGGTCGTTTACTTTTGCCAAAGCCTCATTTTGTTTCCGGGAAAGGAGACTGGCCATTATTTGGTTTATGCTGTCCATTCCCACAATACCTAATTTTTCCCGAATTTTAGCAAGAGTTATCTCATTACCGGAAAAAGCAACAACTTGGTCAAATAAAGTATAAGCATCTCTCATGGACCCTGCAGCTTCTTTTGCAATCCAAAAAAGAGCGTCTTTGTCTGCTTTAATATTCATTTCTTTTGCAGCATCCCCAAGAAGGGTTTCTATTGTTTCAAGAGGAATTAACTGAAAATTAAACTGCTGACAACGACTTCTTATAGTTGCCGGAACTTTTTGAGTCTCAGTAGTTGCAAAAATAAAAACAACGTACTCAGGCGGTTCTTCAATGGTCTTCAAAAGAGCATTGAATGCACTAAGGGACAGCATATGAACTTCGTCTATTATATATATCTTGTAGCGTGATGACGTTGGAGGGAAAAGAACTTCTTCTTTGATAGCTCTTACATCGTTGACACCTGTGTTACTGGCACCGTCTATTTCAATAACATCCAAGCTATTGCCTTTTGCAATTCCTTTACAATTGTCACATTCTCCACAAGGACTTGCCGTTGGCCCATGAACGCAGTTAAGAGCTTTTGCCAAAAGTCTTGCGCTTGTGGTTTTCCCTACACCCCGTGGCCCGCTGAACAGGTAGGCATGCGCAATTCTTCCTTGCTCAATTGCATTCTTAAGGGTTGATACAACAAAATCCTGGCCGGCAAGGCTTTCAAACTGCTGAGGTCTTCTTCTTGTAGCTGTTACTTCGTATGCCATGATGCAATGATAGCAAAATTTGGCTCGTAAGGCTATAAATACAGACCGATAATAACGTACACAAAAAACAAAAACGGGAACAAATCACCTGCATCTCTCCGGCTATCCACTTACCGTTGCTACCTTCCGGTCCTAGCGGGGTTGGGTGGTAGTCGGCAGCACAGAATCTGTTCCCGACAATAAAAACGGAGAGAGGGGGATTCGAACCCCCGAAGGCTTTTGACCTTACACGACTTCCAAT
>CAVGEF010000002.1:0-2653 GCA_963628205.1 Bacteroidaceae bacterium | reverse complement strand
ACATCTCACAAGACACCAAATCCCTGCGAAAAAGAGCAAAGTGTTCATGAAGTTTTGCTTGAAGTGAAAAACATGTATAAGAACTTTGGCGTCACCGTTGCGCTCAAAGATGTATCATTTTCACTTGAAAGGGGAAAAGTTTATGGTCTTATAGGAGAAAACGGCAGTGGAAAATCCACCGTTTCTTCAATCATAGCCGGTATGCAGCCTGCTTCCCAAGGTCACATGGTATACAGGGGAGAGGCGTGGAATCCTTCTTCAATGCTTGAAGCACAAGAGCATGGTATTGGAATGATTGTGCAGGAGTCCGGAACAATTCACAATATTTCTGTTGCTGAGAATATTTTCCTGGGCCATGAAGAGCTTTTCATGAAAGGACCATTTGTTGATAAAAAGCAAATGATACAAAAAGCACAGGAATTATTGACACATCTTGGTGTAAATCAATTCAAGGCATCTGACAGGACAGGTCATCTTGATATGCAAATGCGCAAGATAATTGAAATTGTCAAATGTCTTTACTGGAAACCTGAGCTTTTGATTGTTGATGAAACTTCCACTGCATTGTCCCTTGAAGGCCGTCAGTTTCTGTATGAAGTAATGGACAAGCAGCGCAAGGACGGCAAATGTGTTTTATTCATTTCTCACGATTTGGATGAAATGATGGAGCATTGCGACAATCTCACGGTTCTTAGAGACGGGGTCATTATTGGCACACTTGAAAAGAAAGATTATGAGCCAAATACCATTAGAAAAATGATGGTAGGTCGTGAAGTAAAAGGCGATTACTACAGAAGTGACATGGATGGCTATGACGATGAAGTCGTTCTTAAAGCAAATTGCATAACAACTCTTGATAAGCTTCTTTGCTACACTTTGGAACTTCATAAAGGTGAAATTTTAGGGCTTGGGGGACTTTCTGACTGCGGAATGCATGATGTAGGAAGAGCTGTCTTTGGAATTGAAAAGGTCCTTGACGGTGAAGTCGTCGTAAGAGGCAAAAAAATTACTTGTCCTGAAGACGCAATTGCAAACAAAATGGCATACGTTTCCAAAAACAGAGATACCGAGTCCCTTGGGCTTAGCGCAACAATTTTTGAAAACATTGCTTCAACCGGCTACAAAGTAAACCGGTGGTTTGCAAATCTCATCTCCGGCAAGAAAGAAAATGCATATGTAGACAAGCAAATCAAGGAATTGTCAATCAAATGTGCCGGAAAACACTACTTGGTCAACACGTTGTCCGGAGGAAACAAGCAAAAGGTCGTCTTTGGTAAGTGGGTAGCCTCAGATGCCGATATCCTTGTTCTTGACTGTCCTACACGTGGAATAGACGTAGGTGTTAAGGCTTCAATGTACAAGTTGTTCTATGAAATGAAGAAAGCCGGTAAATCAATCATATTGATATCTGAGGAGCTTCCTGAGCTGATAGGACTTTGTGACAGGGTCATGATAATGAAAGATGGCGAAATAACCCATGAGGCTTTCAGAGCTGAGGGTCTTTCAGAGCACGGACTCATTGATTACATGATTTAAGGAGGCTTGAGGTGACAAAATCTATTAAACTTGAAAAGGCTAAAGCCTCATTTAAGAAATGCACGGAAAGTCGTCTTTTTGTGAGGCTTCTTCCAATAACATTCCTTGTACTTCTTGTTATTTTCTTTGCAATTGCAACCGGTGGCCGTTTTGTATCACGCCAAAGCATAAAAGTTATAATACAACAAGCATTGATTGTAGCTACTGTATCAACAGGTGCATGTTTTATATTTGCCACTAATAATGTAAACCTTGCAATGGGAGCTACAACTGTTCTTACCGCAATTATTGCAGGCTTAGCATACAATGCAACAGGAAGCATTCTTGTTATGTTCGTTGTTGCAATTTTACTCGGTTCTGCAATTATGGTAGTGTCGGCTCTTTTGAGTACTGTCTTGAAAGTAAGAGTCATGTTTGTAACTATTGTTATGATGTCGCTTCTTGCTGCATTATCAGAGTCCATTCTTGGCGGTTCTACAGTATCACTTCCATATGAGTTGATTCAGTTCTTAACAGAAATCAATTTCCCATATATTGCATTTGGAGTTTTCTTTGTTGCATGTGTGATAATCTTCCATTTTACCGATATTGGAAGATCTTTGCGCTTTATTGGAACAAATAATACCTGTGCAGAGCAAACAGGTATAACTAAAAGCAAGTATATGTTAATTGCATTCCTTATTGCTGGAATTGGATGTGGAATTGGAGCACTTTTGGTAATCGTGAGATCTGCAAGTATTGGAAGTAAGACACTTTCTTCATTGAATATGGACTGCATGCTTGCTCTTGTTCTTGGAGGTATGTCCATATTTGGAGGTAGCCGTTCATTTGCATTTGCAGGCGTTGTTGGTGCTGTAACAGTTTATGTTCTTAACCAAGGACTTCTAATGATAGGTGTTCCTTCGAGTTTTATTCAGGGAATAAGAGGAATAATCTTCTTAATTCTTGTATGTACGGCTCAAACAAGACCTAAGGGGCTTCCTGCTCCGGAAGGTTGATTGAGAATAGAATATTTCGCTTATTGACAGAATTTAAATCATTAAAAAGGAGTTTTATTATGAAAAAAATTCTAGTTTTATTAATCGTATCAGTCTTAGCTGTTGGCATGGTATTTGCT
>CAVGEF010000001.1:0-15191 GCA_963628205.1 Bacteroidaceae bacterium | reverse complement strand
TTAGGATGTTAAAGCCTGATTCAGCATCAAGTCCTGCAAAACCGTATAGTCCTGTAGACTGCCAAAGATTCAATAATGATTCACTCATGCTAAAGCTCCTTATACGATTGTCATAATAAGATCATCGGCTACAAGTTGCTGACCGGGTGCAACAGAAATCTTTCCAATGGTTCCTGCACATGGAGCATAAAGCTCGTTCTCCATCTTCATGGCTTCCATAACCATAATAAGCTGGTTCTTTTCAACTTGTTGTCCTTCCTTGACTTCAATACGAAGTACGAGACCCGGCATTGGAGCTAAGACTTTTTCACCGCCGACAGGAGCTGCACTTGCTTTTTGATTAGCACTTGGTTGTGGCTCGTTCTTGGCAACCGGAGTAGCATTTTCATGGACGACAGGTGCGCTTTCCAAAGAGTCTGCAATAGCTTTTTCATCAATTCCAAATTCAAGGTTGAGAGGATATGAAACGCCGTTGACTGTTGCGCTGTTCTTTGAAAGTTTGACACCATAAGATTTGCCGTTAACGTTGATTGTGTACTCACCGGCTTTCTTTGCAGCTTCTTCTTTTGGATCAATCTTTCTTACGCCATTGACTTTTGACTTGCCTGTAAGGTAGAGAATTCCTTTTTCTTTACAGGATGCAGCAATAAAGATGTTTTCTTCAGTTACAGCAACGCCATTGTCTTCAAGCATTTTGATTGCGGCTTTGCGACCCTTTGTAGGATCTGCATCATTGATATCAACAACTTTCTTTGTTGTAGGTTCTTTTTTAAGCTGTTCTGCTGCAATCTTTACGACTTCCGGGTCCGGAGCAACCGGAGTTTTTCCAAAGTAACCAAGAACCATTTTGCCGTAGCCTTCTGCAATCTTTTTCCATGGCCCGTAAATGACATTGTTGAATGCCTGCTGGAAGTAGAACTGTGAAACCGGTGTTACAGATGTTCCAAAACCGCCCTTTGCAACAGTATCGCCCATTGCTTCAACGATTTCAGGGTACCTGTCCATAAGGCCGTTATCTCTAAGCATTTGTGTATTTGCTGTAAGAGCTCCACCCGGAAGAGGGAAGAATGGAATGTTTGGATTGACAGCTGTTGCCTCCGGTGGCAGGAAGTAGTCTTTCATACATTCCTGGAAAACAGCTTCTGCTTTTTGGATTGCATGGATGTCAACACCAAGATCATATTCTGTGCCACGAAGAGCATGCCACATAGTGATAATATCGACCTGACATGTTCCTCCTGATACCGGTTGCATTGAAAGGTCAAGCTGGTTTGCGCCCGCTTCAAGTGCGCTCATGTATTGCTGTACACAACAGCCGGCTGTATCGTGGCTATGCATGACAATTGTTACATCTTTGCCAAGAAGTTTTCTTGCTCTCTTGATTGTTTCATAAACAACTGCAGGAGTTGATGTTCCGGAAGCATCTTTGAAACAAACACTGTCAAAAGGAATTCCTGCGTCAAGAATGCCACGGAGAACGCCTTCGTAGAAGTCAGGGTCATGCGCTCCGGTTGTTTTTGGAGGAAGACTCATCATTGTAACAGTAACTTCATGTTTAAGACCTGCATCGTGGATTGCTTTTCCGCTGTCTATAAGGTTGTCAACATCATTGAGTGCATCAAAGTTTCTAATTGTTGTCATTCCATGTTTTTTGAACATGTCGGCATGAAGCTTGATAATATCTCTTGGCTGAGAATCAAGGCCAACAACGTTTACGCCTCTTGAAAGAGTTTGAAGATTTGCATCCGGTCCTGCGACTCTGCGGAACTCGTCCATCATCTCAAAAGCATCTTCATTTGTGTAAAAATAAAGTGACTGGAATCTTGCTCCGCCACCGGCCTCAAAATGTGTGATGCCTGCTTTGCGCGCGGCTTCTACTGCTGGCATGAAATCCTTAGTGAAAACTCTTGCACCGTAGACTGACTGGAAGCCGTCTCTGAATGCTGTACACATAAAATTGATTTTTTTCATTCTGTCATTCTCCTTTTTCTAATCAACTTTTTGATTTTGCCACAGCCGCCACGATTGCTGCTGCAATCTCAGCGTCATTTGATGCTGTACTTGCCATTTTTGGTGCGCTTACTTGTGCCACCTCTTTTTGTACAGTTGCTGCCTCTTCAGGACGCTTGCCTTCTAATTTTCTTACAATTTTGGAAACTCCCAATGTTGAGAAAACCAAGAGTGTAAGAAACACAAATACGATAGCCATTCCAATAACTAAAAGGATTAATCCGTTTTTAATTTGGGCGGAAAGCTGATCTGCAGGTAGTTGTGCCAATAAGAACATATGCACTCCCATTAAAATATTGCATAGATTGAGCAAGGCCCAATCTCTAAATGCTGCTAAAGATTTTAGCTTTTTCGCAACACCCTTTTCAAGTACCACAATAATATATAAGGAGTGGAAGGCTTTGTTGTAACAAGGTCTTAACTGACCCTTAACCGTTACCGCTTGTCTGAATTTATACTTGTTTACACTTGCCCAATCAACGCTTAGAAGCTATCTTTTACAGGGGAGGCGACTATGCCTGATGAAATGGAATTGCAAGAGCTCAGAATTCATGAACGAATGAGCAAAATTGATCGCAAAATAATTGTGATGAGCGGTAAAGGCGGTGTTGGAAAGAGTACCGTAACAGTAAACTTGGCAAATGCTTTGCTTGAAAAAGGTTTTAAGGTTGGTATTCTTGATACCGATATCCACGGTCCTAACATTCCCAAAATGCTGGGTTGCGAAGGTTGTGTTCTTGGCTCAAATGACGATGGTTCAAGTATTCTTCCCGTAAGTCCTGTACCAAACCTAACGGTTGTAAGTTTAAGTTTTGCACTAAGCGACCCTGAACAGGCTATTATTTTCCGTGGCCCAATGAAGCTTAGCGTCATCAAACAATTCTTGGCCGATGTCGAATGGGGTACTTTGGATTATCTTCTTATTGATTCTCCTCCGGGAACCGGAGATGAGCAGCTTGCTGTGTGCCAGACCATACCTGACATGACAGGCTCAATTATTGTTACAACTCCTCAAAAGGTGTCTGTTCTTGATGTAAGACGCAGTATTACTTTCTCCAGACAGCTTGGAGTGGATATCATTGGGCTGGTTGAGAACATGAGTTATCTTTTGTGTCCAAACTGCAATGAGAAAATTCCTGTTTTTGGCAAAAACGGTGGCAAACAAGTGTGTGAAGAGATGGATGTCCATTTCTTGGGTGAAATTCCAATGGAGCTTGGATTGCAACAGGATGAAGATGAAGGTATAAACTGGATTTCTGCAAATCCTGACAGTGAGAGTTCAAAAGCCTTTAAGTCAATAGTTTCATACATTCATGAAAATACAAAAGTAGTTCATTTTCCATATGTTCCACGGCTTTCTGGCTGTTCTCCTTCTTCTTGTGCTACTTGCACATCAAATTGTCCTTCCAAGGGTTCCAGTGAAGAATGATTGCCTATGAATAACTCTTTGCATGAAAATCTTGACAATTCAGTGGCCCTTGGGGCATCAAAGAGGGTTGATGAAAATACTTTTCCAACACTTGAAAACTCTCCGAATCCATCTCATCTTAATTGGGAAACAACTTCTCAAAAACGTGTCTTGGACACACCTCTTTTTGGTGTAAACAGTGTGCACCGCATAAGCAAAAATGGCAAAGAGGCCTATTTTATCGAACTTGATTCTCCTCAATGGATTAATGTCATTCCTTATTTTGTGGGAAGTGACGGCATTGCCAGGTGTATCTTAGAGCGCCAATTCAGGCACGGTTCAAACTCTGTTACTTTGGAATTTCCGGGCGGTCTTGTAGAAAAAGGGGAAAGCCTCAGGGATGCATGTCTTAGAGAACTTGAAGAAGAAACAGGTCTTAGAGCCCATTCTCTAAAACTTATTGGCTCTGTTTGTCCTAATTCTGCTTTTATGAACAACACAGCTAATTTTTTCTTGGCTCAAGATTTGGAGCTTGTAGAAAGTGCAAGCGAGCGCAAGCTTGATGAAAATGAGGAAATAGATCTTGTGACAATGCCGGTTTCTGATGTTTTAGAACGTCTTGGAACAGCTGACATGGACAATGGAATTATGCTCATGGCAGGTTTTTATTTTCTTAGAGAAGCAAAAAAATCCAACATGAAAGAAGTCTTCCGTTAGAATTTTGGCAGAACTCTCTAGGGCCATACTTCAAACTCTTTTTATGTAATACATTCTGGAGCCAAAATCTCCAAGAACTCTTGTTTTATCGTTGTATCCGGTTCCTCCAAATTGAGGATTGAGCATGAGCCCGCCGTATGAAAGCACATCGCCGGAGACAATATAATGCTCTGTTTCACTTTTGAGAGTATAACTGTCTGTTATAACTTTCTTTATCTTACTGTCTTTTGACATATTTACAGGTGAAAGCCTGTTTATGAGACTTCCAAAAACTTCAAGACTAATTCGTTGTTGCCTTGGGATAACTTCATAATCAAACTCTGGCCTTGCAAAAGGAACCTTTAGTACATCATAACCGGGGTTTGGCTTGTTAAGAGTTTGGAAATCAAGGACAATCATTTCGCTGAAGTCGTCATTTGCAACAACCCATCTTGTTTTGTTCCCACTGCCGGCAAGTCCGTTTGAGATACTCCCTAACGCACCGCCTCCTAAAGCACCACTTGAGCCTTCTTCCAAGCGGAAGAATTTGCCAAATTGCAACAAATGCCTATGCTCTTTGTAAAATTCAACTTGCGCTTTAACAATTGTTTTTTCTTGTAGGCTCAGCGTTGTAAGGTCCAGCTCATAGCCAAAAATTCCAAAAGCTCCCACATTAAAGCGCGATTCTATATCGCTATGGCGTAATGTTTGGTGATTTGGGGATTCTGAGACATGTGCTCCCATCGTGGAAACAGGATAACCGTATGATGTGCCGTTTTGAATTAAGGTACGACAGAGAACATCGGTATTATCGCTTGTCCAAATTTGCGGCATATAGCAAAGGATTCCAAGGTCGAACCTGTTTCCTCCTGATGCACAGCCCTCAAAGAGGATTTTTGGGAAACATTTTGTTAAGCGGTCAAATACTTCATACAGTCCCTGGACATAACGGTGATTGAATTCTGTCATGCTAAAGGCACATGCGCTGTATATATCGCTGAAAGTGCGGTTCATATCCCATTTTACGTAATCAACATGTGCTATTCTAAAGACTTCGCAAAGAGATTCTACTAAGTAATCGCGCACTTCTTGGCGTGTCAAATCCAAAATAAATTGATTTCTTCCAACACTGGGCTCTCTTTGAGGGATTGCAACCATCCAGTCGGGATGTTTTTCAAAAAGAAGACTCTTACGGCTTATCATCTCAGGCTCGACCCAAAGGCCAAACATTAAATCCAAATCATGGATTTTCTCTGAAAGCTTGGTTATTCCTGAAGGCAATTTTTTGGTGTTTACAATCCAGTCGCCAAGGCTTGTTGTGTCATCATCACGTGTTCCAAACCAACCATCATCCAAAACAAAAAGCTCTATGCCCATGTCTTTGGCAGTTTTTGCAAGCTCAAGAAGTTTCTTTTCCGTAAAATTAAAATATGTTGCTTCCCAGTTATTGCAAAGTATTGGGCGGTCTCTGAATTTCCAATATCCGCGGACAATGTGGTTGTTTACAAAATTATGGAAACTTTCACTGGCGCCGTTATTTCCAAAACATGAAAAAGTCATAATAGCTTCCGGCGTTGTAAAAGAACTTTCCGGTTTCAAATTCCAAGTGAAGGATTGCGGATTTATGCCTGTCTGAACTCTTACGTTTCCATACGGTGAAAGCTCAACTACTTCCCTGTGATTTCCGCTGTATATGAGATTGAATGCATAGCAAGAGCCATGATTTGCCGTACAATTTGGGCTTTCAAGGAAAATGCAAGGGTTGTGGCTTGCACCGCTTACTCCCAAGTTTGAACAAAACTCAAGCCTGCCGGATTTTAAGGCCTGACGTGTTATTTCTCTTTCTCTTGCCCATGCACCGTCAAAACTTACAACGTTCCAGTATTCATTTGAATTTTCCAAAGGCGGTAGGTCAAGTTGCAAACTGGCGATGTTCTTAATTAAGATGTTTGCATTAGTTTTATTGGTTACAGTTGCACTGCGGGCTATTGTATCGCAATTTGGGAAAACTGTGTAATTTAGCTGTAACTCAATTGGCAAAACTGTATCTTCAAGCAAAATCTCTATAGTTGTTGCTTCTTTCTCTGTTGCATACGATTGAGCAAAATGCTCTAAATAACAAGGTTTGCCTTTGATAATCCTATGTGCCTTATAGATAAAATCCAGCGTTTGCATTCCGGTTGTAGGCATCCCCGTGTAGCCGTTTTTCTTCGATAGGCTTCGTGAAGACTCTTCCGGCTCTTGAGATGAATATTCAATTACAACTGACGGACTTCTATAATCGCCTTTACCCTGTGTTCCCACCTCAAGGCAGGCAGTTTCCAAAAACAGTAAAGAATCTTTTTCGCTATAACTCACGCCGGTTCCAATTGCAATTTCTCTTTTTGGAAGAAGAGCCTCAATTTTTGCATCTTGGCGTAATTTTCTTCCATAATACAAATTTTCCAAGTGTCCGGTCTCATTTATTCTCATGATATATGTTGTATTTTTGCTATCCAGTCTTATCATGTTTTGTCTTTGTGCCATTGGGACCTCCTTGAAAGCTCTATTTGCTTGCACATATTTTCTTCTAATTCCTATCAAATAGCAAGGCCGATATTATCGTCTACAGCAGCGGTTTTTGTAAAATGAGCCGTACAAAGGCAGTTTTGTAAAAACCTCGACAACTTGTTTTTATAACAAACTTGGTATTGCCATGACTTTTCTTTTTTGCTATTGTTGTAGCGTATTGGTGCTGTACCCAAGCGGTCTAAGGGGGCGGTCTGCAAAACCGTTGTTCACCGGTTCAAATCCGGTCGGCACCTTAAGAGCCTTCCTTTTCCGGGAGGCTTTTTTTGAACCATAAAATGACATGGAAATGGATTTGGCTCACAAACAGAAGGAAGAGATGAACGAAAAAATTTCAAAAAACAAAGTGGGTTTTTCCAATGAGCTTGCATACGTTGTTGGGATGATTACAGTAGCCTTAGGTGTCGCATTTATGGAAAAAGCCAACTTTGGAGTTTCAATGGTCGTGGCTCCTGCATATTTGCTTTACTTGAAACTCTCTGAAACATACTCATTTTTTACTTTTGGTATGGCAGAATATACACTGCAGGCTGTTTTGCTAATCATAATGGTCATAGTTTTACGAAAATTCAAAATCTCATATCTTTTCTCTTTTGTAACAGCCGTTCTTTATGGTTTTACTTTAGATGCTTGTATGTCTCTTATTTGTGGCATAGACACACAGCCTGTGTGGGTTCGAATTGTACTTTTCTTGGGCGGAATGCTTTTGTGCTCTATTGGTATTTCGTTTTTCTTTCATTCTTACATTTCGCCTGAGGCTTATGAGCTTTTTGTAAAAGAGATTTCACGCCATATTGGAATGGATATAAATAAGTTTAAGACAATATATGATTGTACGAGCTGTCTCATAAGCATTGTTATGTCATTTGCATTTTTTGGGTTTGGACATTTTGAGGGTGTAAAACTTGGAACAGTATTTTGTGCTCTAATAAACGGCTCTTTAATTGGAGTTGTCTCAAGGTTCTTGGAAAATCATTTTGAATTCAAAGATTTATTGAACAGTAATGTGAGAAAATTTTTTGAAGGTTGAGAATTTGGATTGAGAACCAGAATTGAGAACTTGAATTGAAAGTTTTTGGAAATCGTAAGAGAGCCAAAGCCTAACAGGCAAAGGCTCTAAAACAATATTGCTGTTGCAATTGCAAAGTAAACCAAAAGTGAAAGAGCATCTACAATAGTCGTAATGAAAGGACTGGACATAACAGCAGGGTCAAAACCTATTTTCTTTGCAATAAGAGGCAGTGTACAGCCAATGAGTTTTGCAATAACAACAGTAATGCACATAGTAAGGCTAACTGCAAAAGCAACTGTCAAAGTAACAGACTCATTTTGAAAAAGAAGACCGTCTATTAGTATGACTTTTGCAAAACATGCAACAGCTAAAGCTATGCCGCACATAAGAGAGGTGGCAAACTCTTTCATGATTATTTTTCCAATATCGCTGAATTCAACTTCGCCTAAGGAAATGGCGCGAATGACAGTTACAGACGACTGCGAGCCTGAATTTCCACCTGTGTCCATGAGCATGGGAATAAATGCAGTAAGGATTACGTGTACAGCCAAAGCGGTCTCAAAGTTTGTGATAATGAGGCCTGTAAATGTTGCAGATACCATGAGAATCATGAGCCAGGGAATTCTATGCTTGAAAAGTTCCCAAGGAGATGTCCTAAGGTATGTCTTTTCGTATGGTGTCTGACCGGACATGATTGTGATATCCTCAGTAGCTTCCTGAACCATAACATCCATTGCATCATCGAACGTTACAATACCAACCATTCTGTCTTCACTGTCCACAACCGGGATTGCAATAAAATTATATTTTGAGAGAGTTTTGGCAACCTCCTCTTGGTCCATCTTTGTATTAACGGTGATGACATTTGATGTCATAAGGCTTTCTATTGTTGCATCTTCATTTTTCTCAAGCATGAGACTTTTTGCAGAAACCATTCCCAGTAAGCGGTTAAAAGAAGAAAGCACATAACAAGTATAAATGGTTTCTTTGTCTACGCCTGTTTCTCTAATGCGCTTAAAAGCATCTTTTACAGTCATTTTAGGGCTGAGAGAAACATATTCCGTTGTCATAATTGAGCCGGCAGAGTTCTCTGGATACCTTAGTATTTCATTTATGTCTCTGCGTTTTTCAGGCGTAACCTGTTTTAAGATTCTGCTTACAACATTTGCAGGCATTTCTTCAACGATATCAACAGTATCATCAACATACATTTCATCAAGAACTTGCTTGAGCTCTGTATCTGAAAAACCTTTTATGAGAAGCTCCTGGTTGTCAGTATTCATTTCAACAAAGGAGTCTGCTGCCAAAGCCTTGGGTAATAATCTAAACATAATAGGCAGTTGTTCTTCTGTTAAATCGTCAAATATGGCAGCAATATCCGAAGGATTCATTGTTACCAGAATATCTTTGACAGATGAGTACCTTTTGTTCTCAACTAAAGTTTTGAGAGTATTTTCCAATGTTGCACTTTGTTGAACCATATGCAATCTCCCTGGCTTTGGAAAAGTCAGAGTTGGACTTGAGTGGCTGTTGCAAACCAAGCTGTTAAGCTGTACGTTCTCATTCAGTAGTTTTCAGTAAAACCAAGACAAAAGTCATGACAAAAACAATTTTGAAAACTGTCGTACTGTCAAATGAAAAACTGTTTGAGAACTTGTTCCAAAAGGAGGTTTGTACCGAGCGGAACAGGATCAGAGTCTGCAAATAAGCTACTACTACCAGCTTCCATGACAATTCCTCCTTATGAAGTATCAATAGGTCTATAACCCAAAGGGACTGCATCAAATTTCGCCACAGTCCCCAAGGGCTAATTATACTGAATAGAACGAAATTTAGACAAGGCTTTCTTTGAGACTATCTTTTGCATTATCTAAAGCATCTTGGTATTGAGCATCTAATTTTTTAAGATTTTGCTGAATTAACTGTGCATACTGGGAAGTATTTGTGCCTTCCGGATTTTCTTCCATAGCTTGTCTTACCTGTTGTTGCATACGCTCAATGAAATCGGTCTTGTGTTTGATGTATTGGGCAAACAAATCCCCAATTTGCCTTATTGTGCCAACAGCCGGGCTGTTTTCAGGTGCAATTAAAACAACAAGCGCTACAATTTTTTCAAAACGCATCTCATAAAGGGTATCTGACGGCAGTCCAAGATTTGAAAACACAGCATTTTTAATGCCACGGCGCACGAGGTTTTTATCTTCCCGGCTGTATGAATTATATTTTGCTTCAAGCTCGTCTTCTTTCATCTCTGCTGAGTTCAAAAACTTGCCTGCCAGCGCCATTCCTTCTTTCTCCAGCGTGGTTTCTTTATATTTAGCCTCATCGACGACAATGTCTTTTGTTTTTTCAAGAGCAAGCTCCCAGGCCGATTTTATCTTTGACATAGTTCCTCCAAAACTTTCCAATGTGTACTTGTAATATTTTATACCTGTAAGATAACTGTTTTTTGCCTTGTGGACAACGCACAAAAGCGCGTACAAAAGCATGCACAAAAGCACAATTGAAAAAGCTCAGTGCACTTGAAAGAATGGACACAAAAACAAGTACACTGTATTCTTTTGTGCATGGAAAAACTCTACTATACAGCTCCATATCTTAAGAGCACTCAATGCCGTATTGAGAAAATAATACAAAGCAAAACCGGTGTCCTTGTATACACAAATCCCACAATCTTTTATCCGGAATGTGGAGGTCAGCCGGGAGACAGAGGTTTTTTAGGCCTTTATAAAGTACAAGATACCAAAAAGGACGAAAATGGAGACTCTGTTCTTGTAATGCAAAAAGATGTGTCTCTCAAAGAAGGTGATACTGCAACACTTACACTTGATTGGGAACACCGTCATAAGTATATGGTAATGCACACAGCTCAGCATATGATATCAGGCTTACTTTATACAATGTTTTCAATAGGAACTGTCGCTGTTCATTTAGGAGAAGAATACTTAACAATAGAAGTAGAGCAAAAAGAAGTCTCCTCAAGTACGATTGAACAGTTAGTAAGGGCTGCTAACAATGCAATAAAAGAAAATCACAAAGTAATATATCACCAAATGAGCCATGAAAAAGCATTGTCCTTGGGCTTAAGACGTTCAATAAAAGTTGAAGGACCTGTGCGCATAGTGGAAATAGAAAGTGTAGATAGAATTGCATGCGGAGGCGTTCATGTATTATCTACCTCAGAAATACGACTTATTTATTATGTAAAACAAGAGCTTATAAGAGGTCATGTGCGACTTTATTTCAAATGTGGAGATATTGCACTGGAAAACGCACTTGAAGATGTTAAAACATGTGAATCTTTGGCCTTAAAGCTCACATGTCGTTCAAGTGAACTTGTAGGGAAGATTGAAAACCTCAACGATGTTCTAAATAGTGTTAACCATGCAAAAAATAATGCAATGAAGTATCTTGCAGGCTATCGCCTGAAGGAAAGTATGGAAGATGATATCTCAACGGTTATTATTGACGATGGTTTTGAACTTGCATCTTTTGCTCATGCTTCAAACGAAATTGAAAACCTCGCTTTTTGCGGAATAAAGATTGAGAAAGATAGAACTTTGTGGCTTATAGTGTTGAAAGGAAAATTTGAAGATGTAAATTTCAATGAGCTCAGGACTTCTCTTCTTTCTATGATAGATGCAAAAGGCGGGGGCAAAACACCTGTATTTCAAGGCTCGTCTCTATGTGTTGATGAGAAAACTCTTCAAGCCTTTTTGGAAAAATTCAAAAATATTATGAAAGAGTTTTAGCCAAAAGCTAAAACAAAACCTTTTATGAATACTTTATAAGCGCATAGTTTCAAGTATTTTTGAGACGCAATCTTTTGCATTTGGAATACTGTTTTTCTCTAAGTCTTTTGAAAAAGGCACAGGTGTGCATTTCCCGCCAATTTGAACAACAGGCATTTTCAACGCTTTGAATGTTTCAGCATTAGAGCAAATTTGAGATACAACTTGTGAACTTATGCCTCCAATGGTACTTGGGTCTTGTATTACAACGACACGTCCTGTTTTTTTGACTTCTTTGAAAACAGTATCATAATCAATAGGTTTTAGCGTGCAAAGATCAACGACAGTGGCACTGAGACCTTCGTCTTTTAGAAGTGAAACTGTCTCTAATGAGGTGTGAACAGCTCTTGAATATGAGATTACAGTAAGATCGCTTCCGGTACAAAGAACTTTAGCTTTTCCAATTTCTAAAGGCTCTTTTTCAATTTCTCCCTCTGTTGAATACAGCATTTTGTGCTCAAAAAACAGTACTGGGTTATCATCGTTTATAGCTTCTCTTAGAAGATAATAAGCATCAGAAGGACAAGAAGGAGCAACCATTTTTAACCCGGCGCAATTTTGAAATAAAGCTTCAGGGCTTTGAGTATGTTGTGCTCCATGACCTGTGCCACTTCCTTCCGGAAGCCTTATTGTTATTGGGCATGAAAACTGACCGCCACTCATAAAGTGCGTTTTAGCTGCATGGTTGACAATTGAATCAAAAATGAGAGTAAAGAAATCTGCATACATGATTTCTACAACAGGGCGCAATCCCATCATTGCAGCGCCAACGGCCATACCTGTAAATCCTTCTTCTGAAACAGGCGTGTCTATAACTTGATTAGGATATGCTTTGTACAAATTTTCTGTAACTTTGAAGCACCCACCATAGAGTCCAACATCTTCGCCAAAGAGAACAACTTTTGGATTTGAGCACATTTCGTCAGCCAAAGCTTTTTTGATAGCTTCTCTAAAAGTAATCATGCTCACTTGCCCTCCGGTTTTGCACTTTTTGTGCAATTCAAACTCGTTGTGCAATTCAAACTTGCAGTGCACTTCAAACTATTTGCACAGGGTCTAGAACTTGCATAAACCAAATCTTGTGCTTCCAAAGAAGAGAGTTTTTCATCTTTATCTTCTAAAGCCTTTTGTGCTTGCTTCTCTATATATTCACGCCGTTGGATTTCAAGGGTTGTGATTTCATCTTGAGAACACATTTCTAAGTTTATAAGTTTTTTTTCAAACAGTTTTATGGGATCTTTTTCAAGCCAACGTTTTTCTTCTTCAGGACTTCTATACAGTCTTTTATCGTTTCTTGAGTGTCCTTTGGTACGGTATGTCATAACTTCTAAAAGATATGGACCATGGCCTTCTCTTATATAAGAGACAGCTTTTTTGGCCTCCTCGTAGACTTGTAGGACATCGTTGCCAAATACAGTTCCTCCTGGCATATTGTAAGAACCGGCTCTGGAAGAAATGGAATTTGAGCTTATCATGACGCTGCTTGAAGCCGACATCCCATAATGGTTGTTTTCACAATAAAAGAGAACAGGAAGTTTCCAAATGGAAGCTAAATTCATACTTTCATGTATGCTCCCCCGGCTTGATGCTCCGTCTCCAAAAATAGCAACACTTATATTTTTTACAGGTTTTTGCTCAAAATCTTTTGGATTTGAAAAAGAAGAAGCTGCAAAGCCTGCATTGCCAACGCTTTGGAATTTATTCCAAAAAGCAATACCTGTGGCAAGAGGAACTCCGGATCCCACAACAGCAGACGAGCCAAGATTCCAACAAGAAGAATCCGGCATGTGCATACTGCCACCAAGGCCTTTTGCAAGACCGTGTTTTGAGCCCAGCATTTCACAGAACATTGCATAAGGACTACTGCCACGGCATATGGTAAAGCCATGGCAGCGATGCGTTGGAACTATCCAGTCTCCATCTTCCAATGCAACACATAATCCTGCTTGAGAGGCTTCTTGGCCATTTGCAAGATGAACTGTCCCATGTATCAGACCACTGGAGAAAAGTTCTTCTGTTTTCTCTTCAAAATACCTTGAGTCCAACATGAGACTCAGGATATTCAATAAAAAATCCTTTTTCATACCTCGTTACACAAGTCTGCTATGTAAACCGGTCATGCAAACCGGCAATCCAAACAAGTTTTGCAAATTATAAAAGTTGCATAAGACTGTCTAAGTCTATTTCACAAACAACAACAGGCATTCCGCATCCCCAGCTTTCCAGAACAGAGGGATGAACTTCTCCAAATGTTCCAACATTATGGCCTTTGACCATAATTTGCGCACAGCGCCCGGGGATAAATCTTGGGTCGTTTTCAGGTGCTTTGAGAGAGTAGTCAGCTCTCATAAAATACATAAGAGTATTTACAAAACTGTTTGCTTCATTAAAACCAACACTTACATTTGCAGACATAAATCCAAGACTGTTGCGCGTAACTGTTCCGCTGTTATCAGAAGGCTCAAGATATGCAATTTTACCAACCTCAAAAATGTTATGAGGGTACGTAGCATGTCCGGACACGCTTTCGCTTTCAAGTAATGATGGAATAATTGAAGGTCGTACTGCTTCAAAATTTTCTGACATTGGGTTTGCAATCATTATGACTTTATCACCTTGAATATGCATGTTGTCTACATACTCACGACGGCTTCCCAAATAATTGTAAATCATTTCCTGAAAGCCCATGCCAATCATAATGTCTTTGACTTTACGGCCAAATTCTTCTGCAGGTGAAAGACGTCCAACAGTAAAATCTTTTGGAATAGTGGGTATGAATTTTTCAAGACCATAACCTATCATGACATCTTCTACAACATCGACAGCATGAAGGAAGTCATTTCTGTATTCAGGGCAAGTGATATAAATCCTGTCTTTTTCACTTACACTGTAAACGCCCATTTTTTCAAGTGCTCCTTTGGCATCATCCATTGAGATTTTTTCACCCAAAGTTTTGTGAATTTGCTCTAAAGTACAACTTGCACTGTCCTGGAAGTAATAAGGAACTGTGATTTCTTTGCCAAATTCAGTCTCGTATGGATACACAACCTTAATTGGCTCAATGTTAAAGCCCAAGTCTGCCATGTCACAAGCCATGATGGAAGCGCAAAGAAGAATGTCTTTTAATACTGTTCCTGAGATTTCTACAAATAAATCTTTATCTCCAACCTCAACTGCACCAACACGGGCACTGTTGATTACAGGTGGCATTGAAAGAGGCTCGTTTGCATCATCGTAAAGGTAAGGGAACACAGGTTTATTGGCTATAATATATCCGTACTCTTTTCCTTTAGGATGTTTTTCACAAATTTGTCTTAACGTCAAATCTTCATCCATGTGAAGAGGAATAAAATGGGTTGTGTCAGGATTTGCACCATCATAGTGAATTGGATATTGAATTAAATCATTACGATAAATTCCCATTGCAATGGAGCGTCTTTTTCTTCCAAAGTTCCAGCAAAGTTTTTCCTGGCTTTGGATTAAAGTGAGAAGTATTTGTTCATCTACAACTTTTCCGGTAGCAACAAAACCACATGAGAAAGGTCTTACCTGAACCGCCTTGTCTCCAACATGCAATTCACGGCCGCCGTTGTCTGCCGTGTAGACTTTTGAAGAAAAGAAATCGTACTCTGAGGTCTGTGGATTGTCATAATTCTTCAAAAGACGGGCAAGACCCATTGGAGACCACAAGTCAGGTCTGTTTGTG